>CAZYLM010000178.1:0-5816 GCA_964648645.1 uncultured Anaerolinea sp. | reverse complement strand
GGAACATGACGCTCTTCATCTCATTGGACAGGTCGAACGCGTTCTCTTTTCCCGAGCCGTTGCGCAGCGTTTCAAATTCGGACCTCGCGGCTGCATCAGCGTCCCCGGGCAGGTTCGTCCATTCAGCCGACTTGGTGTATTCCGCGGCTTTGAGGCCTGCATGTTTCCCGAAGACCACCAGGTCCAGCAGGGAGTTCGTCCCCAGCCGGTTTGCTCCATGGACGGAGACACACGCACATTCACCCGCCGCATACAGACCGGGGACCTTTGTGCCTTTATCGTCCACGACCACTTCGCCGTACTTGTTGGTGGGAATGCCGCCCATCGTGTAATGCGCCGTCGGCTGGATGGGCATCATCTGTGTGACCGGGTCAACTCCAAGATAAACGCGGCAGAAATCGATGATGTCCGGGATCTTCTTAAGAACGGTATCTCCGGTGATGGTGTAGGGCGTGCCGTCTGGGTTTGTGCGCCCATCGAGCGCCGCATATTTGTTCACACTTTCGGGGCGGATGTCGAGATAGACAAAGTTCTTGCCGTCTACGCCGCGCCCTTCCTTGATCTCAGTCAGGATCGCGCGCGAGACCACATCGCGTGAAGCCAGGTCTTTGACAGACGGCGCATACTTCGGCATGAAACGCTCGCCCCTGCCGTTGATCAACACACCGCCTTCGCCGCGCACGCCTTCGGTGATGAGAATACCCAGCTTGTAAATACCCGTCGGATGGAACTGGAAGAACTCCATATCTTCGAGCGGAATACCGCGCCGATAAAGAACCGCTGCACCGTCTCCCGTGTAGGCATACGCATTCGACGTCACTTCAAAGATGCGTCCGTGACCGCCCGTGGCAAAGACAATCGACTTGGCATGGAAGGTGTGCATCTCGCCCGTTGCCAATTCGATGGCGACAATGCCGGAAGCCTTGCCGTCCACCATGATGAAGTCCACAACCTGGTATTCGTCGAAGAAGGTCACATTGTTCTTGATGCATTGCTGGTATAGCGTTTGCAGGATCATGTGACCCGTGCGGTCCGCAGCATGAGCGGCGCGGCGCACAGGCTTGCCGGTTTCGTTATTGGTGTGCCCGCCGAAGGGCCGCTGTGAGATCTTGCCTTCGGGGGTACGGTCAAAGGGCAGACCCATATGCTCCAATTCCAGAACCGCATCGATGGCTTCGTTGCACATGAATTCTATGGCGTCCTGGTCGCCGAGATAATCGGACCCTTTCACAGTGTCATACATGTGCCATTCAGGTTTGTCTTCTTCATAGTTGCCCAGCGCTGCGGAAATGCCGCCCTGCGCCGCGCCCGTGTGTGAGCGTGTGGGATACAGCTTGCTGATGACCGCCGTCTGCGCGGATTTGGAGGCGTACAACCCCGCCATCAGTCCCGCACCGCCCGCACCGACCACGATCACTTCGAATTGATGAACATTCGGCATGAATTTATTACTCCTGATTTTCACCACAACATGTTACAAAGGTTTTTGTTCTTCCTTTGTGACCTTCGTGTCATTTGTGTTGAAAGAGATTTACGACGTCCAGATGATCCACAAGCCCATCAGGCTCATCCCCACCATCATCACGATACTCAACAGACGCACGACCTTGCGCCCACCCTCGCTGACGATGTAATCATCTGCGATGACCACCAAACCATGCACGCCGTGTGCCGTGGCAACCAGCAGAAGGGCAATAGCGGTCAATTTCCAGAAGGGAGTTGCCCACGGTTCGAGATCGGGCACATCGGTGCTTCCGACGTGGGTCACATTCGGCATGAAGGACCAGCGCATTACGTCGGCAAGGTTCATATTGTTGCGCGCGCCCATCACCAGTGCGCCGATCATGGCAAAGAGGATCAATGCGTACATCCCCAGCGCGGAAAGGCGCGTGAAGACCCACATGATCGACTCGAAGTTGGTCAGCCCGCGTTCTTTAATGGAAAGGGTTTTCGACTTTTCCTTCATCATTAGCCTCCCAGCCCTGTGCTGACGATCACGTACAGGCATAATCCGTATAGGGGAATGAAGACCGCCCATTCGATCCAGATCGCCTCTTTTTGGTGTATAAGCAGTTTCGGAAAAAGGTCGAGAAGGGTGATGCGCAGACCGTTGATGGCATGGAACAGCACACAGAAGAAAACAAAAGCCTGGAACGCCCAATTTTCATAGATCTGATTGACCGCCACCCCAAGCTCCCCGCCGAGAAACGATGCAAGAATATGCACCGTGATGAAAGTCGCCATTCCCAACCCGCCGATGCGGTGCAGGATAAAGGTAAGGTATCCCGCCGGTCCGCGGTAGCGCAGACCCGTGGAAAGGCTGACGTCCCGTTTCAAGCCCATGAATGCCTCCGTAGTGAAATTTATTGCAAGCGCTCATTTTACCCGCTATCCCCCGAAAAAATAAGTGAAAGGGAACAAATCGAAACGTGACGAAAATCCTGCAATTTTCATTCCTGCCGTCCTACACAATCAGGGTACAAAGACCCTTATAATCCAATTCCGACTGCTTGTAAGCGTACACGACTCTCTTTATTTAATAGCCGACCGACAAGCGTAATACATTCTCCTTGGAGGCGCACATGTCTGATGAACACGAGTTATCCCGCCGGGACTTCATCAAAGTTACGACGGGCATTGTGGGGGGTCTGATCGGCACGGTTATCGGCCTTCCTTCCATTTTCTATTTAATCGATCCTGCATTGCAGGAGGGCGGCAAGGAAGCCTGGATTCCCATCGGTAAGTTCGAAGATATGCAACCCGGGACGCCGTATCCCTTCTCCTTTACCCGGGTACAGGTCAACGGCTGGGAACGAACCGCCAGTTCCTTCGGCGGATACGCCGTCCGCAAATCGGATTCGCCCGATGACCTGCTCATCCTCAACAGCCGCTGTACGCATCTTTCCTGCACCGTAAACTGGTCTAAAGAAGCTCACGGCTATATCTGCCCCTGTCACGACGCCAAGTTCGACATTACAGGCCAGGTGGTGGACGGCCCGCCCCCGCGCGCCCTCGATATCTACGAAGAACACCGCATCACCGAAGACGGCGTTATCGAGATCTTCTTCAAGGAAGCATAACTGGAACATGTCACCCTGGGCGACAGCGAAAGGTCTCTACCATTGATGTAAGAAATACTTCGCTTTGCTCAGCATGACAGACAGGAACATATCTATGTGGAAAAATATCTATAACTGGCTCGATGAACGCATCGGCTTCAATGAACTTTATACCAACCTGCTCGACCGCCCCGAACCTAAAACCTCCTGGTGGAACACGCTCGGCTCAGCCAGTTTGTTCCTCTTCGTTTTGCAGGGACTGACAGGCATCTTCCTGACTGTCTACTATACGCCTTCGCCAGACCACGCCTACGACTCGGTCAACTACATCATGGAGGGCGTTGCCTTCGGCTGGCTGATCCGCGGCATTCATCATTGGGGTGCAACCCTCATGGTGATCGTCGTTTTCATTCACCTGCTGCGTGTGTTCTACACCGCCTCCTTCAAATATCCGCGCGAACTGACGTGGTTGATCGGCATTGGTTTGCTGCTCACCACCCTCGGCATGGGCTTCACCGGGTATTTGCTCCCGTGGAATCAAAAAGCCTTTTGGGCAACCACCGTCGGCACACAGATCGCCGGGACGGCTCCGCTTGTGGGCGAGTTCATCCTCAAAGCCCTGCGCGGCGGACCTGAACTCAGCGCCCTCACACTCCAGCGCTTCTTCTCCGCCCATATCTGGATCATCCCTGCCACCCTTGCCGCCCTGATCGGTGTCCATCTTTTCCTCATCATCAAACACGGCGAATCGCACTGGCCCAAAAAGGAAGACTAAGCCATGAACGACGAAACCAAAAAACAGATCAACGAACGCTACGAAAAGGAACTCAGCAAGGGCGAACGCTTCTGGCCCGACAGCATTTTCAAAGACGTGGTCATGTCGTTGGGGATCTTTATTTTGCTGCTTTTGCTGGCATCCTTCATCGGCATTCCCGCCGAACCCAAAGCCGACCCAAGCGACACTTCCTATGTCCCGCGCCCAGAATGGTACTTCCTCTTCCTTTTCAAATTCCTTGCGCTCTATGGGCAGTTACCGCTCATCGGAAAAATCGAATGGCTCGCGACCGTTCTCATTCCCGGGATCGCCATCGCTGTGTTGACCTTCCTGCCCTTCATCGAGAAGAGTCCCAGCCGTCATTACAGCAAGCGGGTTCTACCCATTTCCATCATGACCATCATGGTCGTCGGTATCGTGCTGTTGACAATGATGTCTGAAATCCCCACCGTTACGGAAGACGGCTCGAAACTTTTAGGGACTCTCCAGACCGTGGCGGGGATTTTCATTCCCCTCGGCGCATACATCCTGCTTTTCGCTTTCAGGAATAAAACCCGCCTCATGCTCTGGACGACAGGGCTGGCTGCCCTTTCCATGATCCTTGTCTCAGGGACGGTGCTTGCTCTCGCGCCGGAAAAAGCCGCCGAAGAGACCGAAGTCGCCACCGCCCTGCCGGACCAGATCGTCGCCGGGCAGGACCTGTACTCCGTTCACTGCACCGAATGTCACGGAGACGATGGCTCCGTCGCAGTCATCGAAGGCGTGGAAGGACTCGAAGGCGAGAAGATCACGCCCATCAACAGCCGTGATGTGCTTTACACCATTACAGACTCAGCCATGTCTGAAGTCATCGCTTATGGGCGTCCCAACGCCGGTATGCCTCCCTTCGGCAAGACCTACGGCGGGGAACTCACCAAAGGCGAGATCGACTACATCATCATCTTTATGCGCTACCTGTGGGACGACCGCTTCGAAGCGCCCGTCATCAAGCCGCTCTACCCGCCCCTCGCGGAAGGCGAAGTTCCCTCCTATGACGTTCACATCCAGCCCATCGTCAAGCGTTATTGTGTTTCCTGTCACCGCGCTGGCAAGGAAAACAACAACTTCCTGATGACCTCTTACAATGAGATCCTCACCACGGGAGATAACGTCCCCAATAACCTTATTGCAGGCGATGAAAGTTCCTATCTCTTGCAAGCCATTCAGGAACACGCCATCATGAACCCCGATAAGCCCGATGAAGAACTGATCGGTGTCATGCCTCCCAACAAAGCCCTCAAGCCCGATATCGTCGATGTCTTCATGCGCTGGATCATGAACGGCATGCCACAAACCGCGGAAGAAGCCGCAGCCCTGTTCACACCTGTGGCAACGCCGACGCCGTAATGTGTAAAATGTAATTCGTAAAAAGCCGGGACTTTCATCCCGGCTTTTTTATTGGACAAAACGGAATCCAGAAGCTCCACTTCTGGAAACGTATGCTTCTGGAAACAGGTACAATATCCAAAACTCAAAAAATGGAGAACCAATGAAAACTGCAAGCGGACTCGAATACATCGAAACACAAGCCGGAACCGGCACACAGGCAACGGCGGGAAAGACCGTCCATGTCCATTACACCGGCAAATTCCAGAACGGACAGGTCTTCGACAGCTCCATCCCGCGCGGTGAACCGCTCGCCTTCAAACTCGGCGCCGGGCAGGTCATCAAAGGCTGGGACGAAGGCATCGCTCTGATGAAGGTCGGCGGCAAAGCCCAACTCATCATCCCCTCGAACCTCGCCTACGGCGAACGCGGCGCAGGCGGAGTCATCCCTCCGAATGCGACTCTGGTGTTTGATGTCGAGTTGGTGGATGTGAAGTAAAATCTTCCCTGCATTGAGCGCGAGAATTCAAATGCAGGGAAGAAATCTTTCAGCAGGCAATTGAGATTGGATAAAAATGGCAGAAATTGAAAAAGAACGTTTTCCTTTTGGTGAAAAC
>CAZYLM010000177.1:0-5833 GCA_964648645.1 uncultured Anaerolinea sp. | reverse complement strand
TGCATAACATTTTTACAAGGGTGGATTTTCCAACTCCGATATTTCCCGCAATGGCGATAAATCGTTTCATGTCAGTCTCTCTGGTTGGTATTTTTGAATCATCTGTATCTTACCACTGGCATGAAATCCTACGCGGAGTTTTAAGAAAAACGGCGGACATAAAAGTCCGCCGAAAGTCCATGTTCTGTCTTTGCGAAGAGGGCAATAGCCCGACGAGGGAATGACGTATTACTCTTTACTTCGGAATCTCGCCAGCCAATTCCTTGTCGATGATCTGGGTAAAGGTGGAGAGAGGCTGTGCCCCAACTACCGCCAATCCATTGATAAAGAAGGTGGGCGTGGATTGCACACCGAGGTTAAGCGCAAAGTCCATGTCCTTGGCGATGAAGTCATCGTGCTTGCCGCTATCGAGACAGGCGCTAAAAGTTTCCACATCCAGGCTCAAATCGTTCGCATACTGAATGAACGTCTCTCGATTAAGGACCTCACTGCTGAACAATTTTTCGTGATAGTCCCAGTAGGCATTCTGGTCGTTCGCGCATAGCGAGGCGATCGCTGAAGGCATTGCGTCCGGATGGATCGATGTCAGCGGAAGGTTGCGGTAAACAAAACGGATCTGTCCCGGGTAGGCGTTGAGCAGGTCGTGGTAGGTTTGATCGTGAAAGCGGCGACAGAACGGGCATTGGAAGTCGCTGAACTCGACGATCACGATCGGCGCATCATCCGGGCCAAGGCTGGGATATCCTTCCGTGGGGATGTCATAGCGGGTAAATTGCGGTTCCGCAGTAACAGGGACTTCTGCAACCGGGCCTGCTGGTGCGGGTTGTTCCGCCTCTGCAACTACGACGGTGGCATCCCGTCCCCATATAACATAGCCAAGCAGGATGCCAACCGCTAGAGCAAGTACGACGAGTACCGAATAAAAATAGCTGCGTTTGAAAGTAATGTATTCCTCCGGGTCGTTTTCGGGTTCTTCGAGTGCCTCTTCGATTTCCGTATCGAACACCGCAGGTGTGGATTTCTTGGGTCTGGGGGTTTTTGCTGTAGTCATAGTGTTGGGATTATAGCCTTCTCGAAGGGATTTGGGTAACAGGTCTTACTTTGTTTTTATTCTGCATCGTTTTGTGGAATTTCACGTATATTTGGCAAGGAGATTTTTCAAATGACCACTCATAAGCAATCCATCCCCTGGTATTTGTGGCCCTTTGCCGCCATCTGGAAATTACTTGCCGTCATTGTCGAGATGACAGGTCGTTTTGTGGCGATGGTTCTGGGCATCGTGTTCGTTATTGTGGGCGTGATCGCCAGCCTGACCATCATCGGCGCGATCGTCGGTGTGCCGCTTGCAGCGATCGGGTTATTACTTTTCTTCCGCGGGATGTTCTGAAAAGGAGTCCAAAGTCGCCTGACTTTGGACTCGCCGACAACGGGAGATGTCGGACTTTTTTAATTAAGTCGCATCCGCCTTCGGTTGTGGTCTTTGTTTGAAGGGCAGACTCAGCACCCGCATTGAAAAAGAGGCGATCGTTCGTTTGATGGCGGGGATCCTCAGGAGGAGAAAGATTCCCAAAACAAGTCCATAGATCAACGGGCGGATAATATCCCCTGAGAGGGCAAAGATATCGCCTTTTTTGCTCCAGGCAAAATGCAGGATGGCAAGAGGCGCAATGATGTAGACCAACTTGTGCAGGCGCTTCCAGTTTTTGCCGAGGCGGACTTTCCAAACATCGAACGAGGTGATGCCGAGGGGAATGAGAAAGATGAATGCCGCCGCGCCGACAAGGATATAGGGCTTTTCCAGGATCGTACGGGCGATCAGACTCCAGGCAAGACCGTAATCGAGATTGACGAAGATCAGAACGTGGATCGTTGCGTACATCAATGCATAGAGGCCGAGCGTGCGGCGGCGCTTGAGCAGTTCGGGAAATTTGATCAGTGAGTTGAGCGGCGTGCAAAGCAGCGACATGACAAGCAGGGTGACGGCATGACGCCCTGTGCGCTGTTCTAGTTCCTGAATCGGGTTGATGGAGAAGGTATCCATCAGAAGTTCGAGGATAACCCATGCAATCGCCGACCAGGCATAAATGTGAATTGCGATTTGAAGCGGAGTATAGCGGTTGAAGAATTTCATTCTTTAGAACTGCAGGCTCAGATCCATATCGGCGTAGAGATCGGCAACCTGTTCGCCATACCCGTTGAACAGCAGAGTTTCGCGGCGGCTCAATTCGCCGATGCGTCGTTCAGAAGCTTGCGACCAGCGTGGATGATCGACGTCGGGATTGACGTTTGCATAAAAGCCATATTCGTTTGGAGCAACGGTCTTCCATAACGTGTCCGGTTGTTTATCCGTCAGTTCGATCTTGATAATGGACTTGATCGATTTGAATCCATATTTCCAAGGCACCACAAGCCGGATAGGCGCGCCATTCTGTGGAAGTGTGGCTTCCCCGTAGATGCCGGTTGCCAGCAGCGTCAATTCGTTCATAGCTTCATCGAGGCGCAATCCTTCCTGGTAGGGCCAGGGATAGAAGGCGCTGTTCTGACCGCGCATTTCTTCGGGGCGGTAAACCGTCTCAAAACGGACGTATTTTGCATCCATGGTCGGTTCGACGACCTTCAACAAACTTGCGAGGGAGAATCCATTCCACGGGATGACCATGCTCCACGCCTCGACGCAGCGCAAACGATAAATGCGGTCTTCCTGCGGGAACATTGTCAGCAGATCTTCGATACCAAAGGTCTTGGGGTTGCTGACCATGCCGGTCACTTCTACTGTCCAGGGTGAGGTCGTAAAATATTTCGACAAAGACGCAACCGCTTCCTTGTTCGTGCTGAACTCGTAATAATTGGTGTAGTTCGAGATCTCTTCGTACGTGTTGGCGGGGTCGCCGCGTTCATCGCTCAGTGTTGGGAACGTCTGTGCAGGCGCTGAGGGTGTTTCTGCTATTTCGTTGGGGGCACAGGCGGCAAGTGCAGCGCTGCCCGCGATCACCCCGGCAGTTTTGATAAAGTCTCGCCGCGATAGATACACATCCTTTGGGGTGATTTCATACGAGCGGATTGGGACAGATTTATAGGGATTGCTCATGACTATCTCCTAGGGCTTCAGCTTCTATGGTCGTATTGTTCCGATTGATAGACGTGGATATTCTATGGAAACTTCCTGATGACAGGATGATAGTTTGCTTAGGAAATCATAATTTCAATTTTAACGTTGCGCCTCTCTCGTAGCCGGTATTTGCTCCACCTCGATAGAGCGTGACCTGCCCGCTGCCATGCACTCTCCATTCCCCTTCAGGTTTGTTTATCATGCCTGTGGCTTCATCTATCCCGATCAGGGTCGCATCCGGGAGTATCTCCCCGAGATGACCTGCCCACGTCTTCCCAAAGGCATTGTGATGAGGCAGGACGCAGGCATTTGGAACCAGGTTCAAGCCTGCTAAAAGTTTCCGTTCATACGGATCGTAATAATGCTCGCACATCACCATCGCCCCGGCGCTGCTCCCGGCAATGACCGCCCCATTCTGATATGCTTCGAGTGCGGCGGACCAGCAGGTGCTGCCTTTCAACGTTTCGCCGAGATGGCGTGGAAAACCGCCAAGCAAATAAATCACCCTTGCGTTTCGAAGCCGCTCTGCCAGTATCGGGTCATTGGCTGAGCTTGAGTCAATTACATCGACGGTAAATACATTCGTCGCCCCCAAACCTTGGAACCAACGTATTCCGTTTCCACCCGCACGTTTGTGATTGTGATCCGGCGCGGCGGCGGTGGGAAGGATGGCGATGGGCATATTCAACCCGCCTGCCAACTCTATCGCCTGCCGATCCGGCTCGGCCATCTGCCCGCTAAACTCGGCGCCGCCTTCCAATAAAAGATAACCCATCCATGCTCCTGGCCGTCTACTGGTCCACTTCGTTGAGAAAAATTTCTCCCGGGCTACAACGGAAATGAGTCGACTGCTTCCTGTAAGGAAGGAAATATATAAATGCTCTGGAGGAAGCCTGAGATGCTCAGAATGTAATGAACCTCAGAGGAAGGTTGGGCGATCTTGAAGTGGTATGACTTGAAGGTCTCGCCTTTATGCTCCACATTCCAGACGCGGACATCTTCTTCAGGTGTGAAAAGTTTATAAAGGGTATGCAGTGAGCGCAAACCTGCGCTGGTGATCATGTTCAGATTGCTGAAATCCAATAAAAGGAATCTCCTGCCTGCATCGAATTCGGCACGTGCCGCATCCAGTAATTCCGTTTCAGTCTGCCCGTCCAGTTTCCCTTCCAGGTGTAATACGGTTACCTTGCCTTCGCTCTTGGTGATCGTTAATAGATCGGACATCTCTCACTCCTTGGGAATGTCATTTGGGATATAGTGAGGGCATTATAAAGCCAACCGAACCAAATGCTTTTCATTGTTATGGCTCACTCTTCACAGCTTCTTCTCCGCGTTGCACACGGATTTTCATTTCAATTCCATCGGTGCTGACGTCGATCCAGCCATTGCGGTCGGTGCGGAGCAAAGAGTAGCCCTCAAGCGAGTCCAATACTTCCTGGTCAGGTAGTCCGTTTTCATCCCCGGCGGCGACGCTTAACACCACAAGCTGCGGATTCAAATTCTCAAAGATGTCCGGCGGGTTGCTGGGCGCATAGCCTGAATCTGCAAGGACGAATACATCCACTTTGCCGATCGAGTTTCCATATTCGATCGCATCATACGTCCCTTCGTCGACGCCGATGGGGAGCAGGGCTCGGAAGCTGCCGTACTCGACGAGTAAGACGCATCCGCGCGGACCGGCGGCTTTCACCTCGATGAATGCGCCATCGCCGAGTTCGAGTTTTTGTCCGGTCTCGGCAAGGGAGACGGGGATCTCGTTTTGGGCGAAGTATTCGTCCAGGGAGCGGGAAGAGAACGAGGCTTGGACGTTGCCGCACCATAGGACGTCTTCCGGTTCATAGCGCTCCACGACACGGGGCAAAGCGGCGAGTTGTTCCTCCTGGGTCGAGGCAACGAGAAACCAATCGAGACTACGTGTAAAGAAAGGCAGCCGTCTGCCCAACTCGTTCGACAGATCGGAGGTGGATTCTCCGCCATTGATCAACACATTGCGACCCTGTGGGGTTTGGATGAGGATTGCATCGGCCGAACCAGCTTCGAGGAAGATAAGGTGGAAGTTCCCGTCACCGGATTTGGACGAGGCGCTCCAGAACGTCACCATGCAGATGAAGATCAGGGCGAAGGTCAAGCTCCATGCGGCGGCTCGAAGCGAGGCGGCTGAGGACTTGAACCAGTCTTGGATGCTGGACCAGTTGAAGGTCACGAGAAGAAGCGAAGCGTAAGTCATATAAATGAACCAGAGGGGGACGTCTCCCAATACGATCACACCGTTGGGAATCTTATCGAAAAATTCCACGACACGGATGGTGTACCCGGCAAAGGGCCAGGCGACCCATGCCAGCAGTTGACCGAGCGGGAGAATGATGAGGCTGACAAAGACCGCCAGCCCGCCGAGGATCATCACCGCCGGTTGGACGGGCAGGATGAAGGGATTGGCGATAAACGAAATAACCGAGATGCGGTTGAAATAATACATCATAAGCGGAATGGTCATGACCTGTGCCGCGAGGGTCAGGATGACGTTGTCGTTGATAATGCGAATTACGGCGGAATTATCTATTTTGGAGATTCTTTCGATGAGGTTTGCTGTGATGTTGGAGAACGGCTCGGCATAAAGGATCAACCCAAGTGTGGCGAAAAAGGAAAGCTGAAAGCCGATGTCCCATAAGGTGAGCGGATTGAAGAGCGCCATGAGCATAGCGACGATGGCGAGTGTGTTTAGCC
>CAZYLM010000176.1:0-5890 GCA_964648645.1 uncultured Anaerolinea sp. | reverse complement strand
CACTGTTGGCGATATTCCCCCGACCCGAAAATTGCTCGAATGGGTTTATAAAACTCCCGCTAAACCCGTCTCCGTCTTTGGGTTGACGTTCAAGAATCAGGTCGGGCTGGCAGCGGGATATGACAAGGATGGTATTGCAATCCGCGGACTTGCCGCTTTAGGATTCGGTCATGTGGAGATCGGCACGGTCACGCCCAAGCCGCAGCCGGGGAATCCTTCTCCGCGCGTGTTTCGGTTGCCGGAGGATGAAGCGGTCATCAATCGCATGGGCTTCCCTTCGCGCGGCTCGGAATTCATGCAGGTACAGCTTGATCCCAATTTGCGACCCGACCTGGCGGAACGATTTTTCGGGTATTCGCGCCCAAAGAAAAAACTCGCTCCAAGATGGAACACTGTCCTCGGTGTGAACCTAGGCAAGAACAAAGAAACCCCAAACGAAGAAGCCGTTTTTGACTATCTTTCCCTGCTCCAGAATTTTGCAGGAAAGGCCGATTATCTGACCATCAACGTCAGCTCGCCAAATACAGCAGGATTGCGCAGTTTACAGGCGCGTGCCGTATTGGAGGACTTGCTCGGTCATTTGCATCAGCAGCGTTTGCTCGAACAAAAGATATACGACAAAAATCTTCCGATCCTTGTCAAACTGTCGCCGGATATGAGCGAAGCCGAGCTTGATGATGCACTGGAAGCCATCCTTAACTCACAGATGGATGGTGTCATTGTCACGAACACAACACTGGGTCGTGAAGGACTGAAATCGAGCCATCAGCGTGAATCAGGCGGATTGAGTGGTAGACCGCTCACAGGTAGGAGTGAGGCGGTTCTTCATCATGTCTTTAAATATTTGGATGGGAAACTCCCGGTGGTGAGTGCAGGTGGAGTTATGAATCCCGATGACGCAAAACGCCGCCTCGACATGGGGGCGGCGCTGGTGCAGGTCTATACGGGGTTGATCTATCAGGGACCGGGCCTGGTTAAAAAGATCATTCAGGCATGCACTGACTAACGAACTGCGCGCAGGACAGGGTGCGGGGCTTCATCCCGTTCGGTGAAGAAACCGTCAGGCAGGGGTATGGGTTCCAGTTCGCGCGGGGTGGTGACCGAGTCGGAGGGGATCAGATACAGGTTGATGGGACTAATGCTTCCAAGGCGGATATCCTGGAAAGCAAAGATGACATGACTGCTATCGGGGCTGAAGGAGGCATCGCGGTAACAGCAATTGCCCTCGAAGGGTGCAGCGGGGTCAGCCTTGTGGGTGTATGAACTATAGAAAATCAGGTCACCAAAGCCGTTGTTGCGGATGTTGCTGTTGAGGAAGAATAGCAGATCGCCATCCCAGTCGAAATTCACAATCGAGTCTGCAAATTCGAAGCGGCCAGTGGGGAATTCGTCTGAATAGGAGTTTGCCATGGCTTCGCAGTTCTGCACATCCACAATGCGAATGGCGTCAGCATGGACGTTGTTTACGTTGGCGACGTATTCGATGGCAAGGCGCGTCCCATCGTCGGACCATTGGATGTCCTTTACGGGGATTTGATTGAACAGACAGCCGTTCATTTCCAACAGGGCCGAGCGGCGGGTGGCAAAGCGCAGTTTGATCAGATCGTAAGGGACAATGAAAAGTTCACGGTTTACACTGATTGCCACTTTTTTACCGTCGGGTGAAACGCTGAAGCCTTCGAAGTATTCCGCTGAAATGTAATTGATGATGACTTCCTGCACTTCGGTCTCGATGTTGACGGTCTTGACGGTCTTGCCGGACATGTAAAGAAGGGTCTTGCCATCCGGCAGCCATTGCAGATTGAATTTGGGCAGTTTGTCGTTGGTGAATTGTTTCCGATCGTTCCCGTCGACGTTCATGACCCAGATGTCATTGGCGCGTACGAAAGCGATCTTGTCCGCACCGCCGATGACGGGTAGACCGGTGGAACTTTCCGGTGTGGGAGTGGGGCTCGCCGGAGGCGGAAGCGGAGTGGCCGTCCATTGAATGATGATGGGGGTAGGGGTATCCGCGGGCGGTCCGCTCGATGTTGTTGCGGTGGGAGGCGGCGCGACGGAAACAAGGCTGAGAAGGTCCTCGCCCATGAAATAGGCTCCGCCGCCGATCAGACCCACTAGAACGAACAGTCCGATGAGTATGGCGACCGTTGGGCTGCGGCGTTTTGACTCGTCCGCTGATTTTTGTTTTTGGATGGTGGTGGTTTTGTTAAAAGGCGAGATCTTCGATGTGATATTGGAGGTTCGTTCCGGGGGTTTCTCTCCGCGCAAAAAGGCTTTGACAGTCTCAACCAGTTCCACGGCAGTGGAGAAGCGTTCATCCCGGTTCTTTGCCATGGCAGTGGAAATGACCTTTTCCATCCATGTGGGCAGGTTTGGATTTGCTTCGAGTACACGGGGCACAGGCTCGGTAATATGCTTGATCGCCAGCCCTAGTGGGGTATCTGCCTGGTAGGGCTGCTTGCCGATCACCATTTCATAAAGGATGACACCCAGCGCGTAAATATCCGCGCGACCGTCGATGGGATCACCGGAGGCTTGTTCGGGTGCCATGTAAGCGGGCGTGCCAATGATGGCAGAGCCGGTCATGTTTCCGCTCGCTTCACCCTGGCTGAATTTGGCGATACCAAAATCGGAAATGAGGGGTACGCCCTTGTTGGTAAACAGGATGTTGGCGGGTTTCAGGTCGCGATGGACGATTCCCTTGGAATGTGCCTCATCCAGCCCTGGCGCGATCTGTTCGATGATCTTGACGGCTTCTTCGATGGTGAAATTTTGCTTTGCCTTGATCCGCTCGGAGAGCGAGCCGCCGTTCATGTAGCGCATCACGAAGTAGGGTTGGTTGTTCTCTTCGCCCACATCATAAACCGGCACAATGGCGGGGTGTTCGAGCTGGGCGATGATCTTCGCCTCGCGCTCGAACCGCATTCGAAATTGCGGATCGGAGTGGATCAACTCCGGCGGCAGGAACTTGATGGCGACTTCACGTTCGAAGCGGGGATCGTAGGCGCGATAGACGGTTGCGAAACCGCCCCGTCCCAATTCTCCTTTGACTTCGTATCGTCCAATCTTCTCTGGAATCGCCATGGTTGATAAGTATACCTATTGAAGGGGTTCGGCGCAAGCATCTTAGACGTCAGAGTCAGGCGTCACGAGACGATGGGCCTGCCGTCAGAACTTGGAGGTTTTGAAGGATTTGGGCGAATGGGTCGTCCGCACCAGATTTCCGAAATGGGCTTTGAACGCCAGGCATGTGCTTTCAAGGCATTCCGGGATTCTGATGAATTTCTGAAACGAATCATCAAGCCACCTGTGGTATATTCGCCGCAAGGTAAATCTTATGGACGATAGAATCACGATCATCGAAGGACCGCCCCCCATCTTTGAGCATGTCAACGACGGCTGGGCAATGGGTTTGAACGAGAGCCCGTCTCTCTCCATCCCCGCACTGACGCGCCTGCGCACTTTTAATGGTCCGGCGCTTGTGCAGCGGTGTTACAACGCATGGAGCAATAAACACTCCATCCACCTCCATTATCGTAACGAGACCGGCATGGAACAGACCGCCCCCATCCTTGCCGCCCGTAACGTGGATACGCCCGAAGGAAACGTATTGTTGTTATGGGTCTATCTCGACAGCGAGAAAGTGGAATACGAAACCGACTCCGGGGACGATGACCAAATGGACGATTACCCCGGGGAATAAGTTGATTTACAATAAATGACAGTCACCATGAGGTGGCTGTCATTTTCTTTTTTGAGGAACCATGTCCACGCTTCTCTCTTTCTTTGAATCTGGGGTGCTGACCCTGAGCTTAAACCGCCCTGAACGCGCTAACGCCTTTAATTTCGAAATGACGACGGCGCTGCAAACTACACTGACTGAAGCCGAAAAAGATTCGCAGGTGAGATGTATGGTCATCACAGGTTCGGGCAAAGTCTTCAGCGCCGGGCAGGATATCACCGAGATGAAGCAGGGCAGCGGTGAAATATCGTATCGTGAGCATTTGGAGAAGACCTACAACCCGCTTATTCTTCAAATTCGGGAGATGGGCAAGCCTGTGATCGCAGCAGTCAATGGGGCATGCGCCGGAGCGGCGTTCGGCATTGCGCTGGCTTGCGACCTGCGCATCGCGCATACACGTTCATATTTTGTGGTGGGGTTCAGCGGTATTGCCCTTGCGCCAGATTCAGGCGTTTCTTTGTTATTGCCAAAGGTGATCGGGCTGGGGCGGGCGCAGGAATACTTCTATACGAATAAACCGATCCCTGCGTTGCTCGCACAGGAGTGGGGACTCGTCAACCGGGTGGGAGGATTCAACTTCCAGCGTGTGGTCAGGCAAGTCGCGGAGGAGCTGGCGCGAGGTCCGCGTGAGGCGTTTGCTGCGGGGAAGAAAGCGTTCAATGATGCGATCCTGCCAAACCTGGCGGAGTCGCTGGCGAGGGAGGGAATCCTGCAGGAGGGTTTGGGCAGGTCGTCCAGTCATCATGCAGCGGTGAAGGCATTTTTGGAGAAGAGAAAGCCTAAATATGACTAGCGTATCCAATTTAGGGAGGTAAGGGTTATTAAAGACGTCATTTTTTGCCGAAAATCCGCGTACTTTTGTCATATTGACTCTAAAATCATATTCGTGTAAAGTTTTAGAGCAATTTACTGGAATCGTTATACATATGAACCAGCGAATTCACATAGGCTTTGAATAAGCGGGTATCCGTCCGGGATGCCCGCTTATATTTTTCTGTAACAACCCTTTCTGGAGGTTATGATGGCAGGACAAATCAATGCATTTGAAATGGCGCAGAAGCAGTTTGATGGCGTCGCCAAACAATTGAAACTCGACTCCGGCGTGGCGGAAGTGTTGCGCTGGCCAATGCGGGAATATTCCTTCCGCATTCCGGTACGGATGGATGACGGTTCGCTGAAGGTCTTTCAGGGCTTCCGCGTTCAACACAACGACGCGCGCGGACCCAACAAAGGCGGCATTCGCTTCCACCCGGCTGAGACAATGGACACCGTCCGCGCACTCGCGACCTGGATGACCTGGAAGTGCGCCGTGGCGGATATCCCCCTCGGCGGGGGCAAGGGCGGCATCATCGTCGATCCTTCCACGCTTTCCGTCAATGAAAAAGAAGAAATGTGCCGCGGCTGGGTGCGCGCCATGTGGAAGAACATCGGTCCGCGGAACGATGTGCCTGCTCCCGATGTAGGTACCACCCCGCAAATGATGGGCTGGATGATGGACGAATATTCCCGCCTTGTCGGCCACTATACACCGGGTGTGTTCACCGGGAAACCCCTCGGCGGCGGCGGCTCACTCGGACGTACTGAAGCCACCGGCTATGGTGTGATCTACACTGTTCGGGAAGCCATGAAGCGCCTCAACATCGACCCGAAGAAATCGGTGGCTGTGCTTCAGGGCTTTGGTAACGTATCGCAGTATGCAGCTGTGGGCTTCGTTGAAATTCTCGGTGGAACCGTGGCTTGTGTCTCCTGTTACGACCGCCATGAGAAGAAAGCCTTCACCTACAGCAAGAAAGGCGGCATCGATCCGCACTTCCTGCTATCCATCGTGGATGAATACGGAACCATCGATAAGAAGAAGGCGATGGACTCTGGCTATCAGGTGGACGATGGTGACAAGTGGATCGAGTTCGAAGGTAACGTACTCATCCCTGCCGCGCTTGAAGGTCAGGTTAATGCCGATACGGTCAAGAAGGTTTCCAAGAGCGTCAAGATCGTTGCTGAAGGCGCGAATGGTCCCACCACTCCCGAAGCCGACGAAGTCTTCAAGAAGAACGGCGTGTTCAACATTCCGGACTTCCTCTGCAACGCCGGCGGCGTGACGACCTCCTACTTCGAACAGGTTCAGAACGATATGAACTTCTACTGGAG
>CAZYLM010000175.1:0-5901 GCA_964648645.1 uncultured Anaerolinea sp. | reverse complement strand
AAGTTTTGCAAGAGACTCCGCTTGCTGTTCAGGGGTGAGGGGCACAAAGCCTGCCGGTTCAAGATATTGCTGACCATCAGTCAGAATCCACTTGATGAAGGCAAGTTCGAGACCTTCGGGCTTGCCGAGAGTGGCAAGATTCTCAAAGCGAGAAGGAGGAGACGGATAGATACCATCTGCCACTGCACCAAAGGCATCTTCCTTGACATTATACACTTCTCCTTCATCAGCAATTCCATTTGCATTAATGTCCACGGCTGGGACGAGGATGCCAGGAACGAGGTTGCCGCTGCTGAGATCAAAGATGCTGTTGAGGTTACCGAAGCCAATGGCAAGCGGGTCTTTTAGCACAGCGTCTAAGATGGACGGTTCACCATTGACACCAATACCCTTGAGGTCTTCCTGCGCTTCGCCGCCTGCGTACTTTGCCCACTGTTCCGCTGCGCCGGATGCGTCGGAGCGGGTGAAGACGTTGATCTTGTCCGTAATGGATGGGTCGCCGGCCACTTCGCCCCAGGTAGTAATTTCGCCGGTGATGTAAATCTTATTGAAGACTTCCTGTGAAATGCCTTTTTCAAGGATCTGTGCTGCTACAGGGTTTTCTGCATTGATGATCGGGAAGACCGCATCCTTCGTCACGGACACCCAGAAGATGCCTTGCGCGGTTTCCTCTTCCTTGATGCTGCGCGAGATCATGCCAATGTCCACGGCGCCTGCGATGGTATCGGTCATACCTTTGCCCGCGCCGCCGCCCTGCACATCGAACTGTACATCAGGATGCAGCTTGGTGAACTCTTCCGCCCAAACGGTCATCATGGGGTAGAGGGCGAATGCGCCAGAGATGGACAGTGTGCCGCTCAGAGGTTCTTCGGTGGGGGCGGCTTCGGTGGCAGCGACTTCAGTCGCATCAGACGCAGGGGCGGCTGTTGCTTCTGGCGTGGCAGTTCTACAAGCTGTGAGCGATACTGCCAAAACCAAGAGAAGAGATAGCCATGTTAAAGTTTGTTTTCGCATATTGTTTCTCCTAATACTATTATTTTATATATAAATCCTATTGATTTAGTAGAATTTAAGAATAAATAAAAAGTTCGTTTCTGACCTAGGTTTCAGCCCAAACTCGCTTATTTATTAATTCCTAGTAACCCAATAGGATTTGTTATTTGAAATCATAATTCAGCGACTGAATTTTGTCAAGAAGATTCGCGCCACAGTTTCAGAGAAAACTCACCTGCTTGACAGTGTTCCCTTTTCCACTATACTAACCGCCGAAATCGAACACGAAGGAAGATGATCTGAAATGAAACTAACCACCCGTAGTGAATATGCCTTGCTCGCCCTTGTCTATCTTGCTCGTCATGAGAACGAGGGATTTATTTCCATAGATACCATCGCCACAGCGCAAAGCATCCCTCCGAAGTTTTTAGAACAGCTGATGCTGGCATTGAAACGCGCGCATTTCCTGCGCAGTGCAAAGGGGCAAAAAGGCGGCTACCAATTAGCCAAACGTCCGGACCAGATTCCTCTTGCAGAAGTTATTCGCTTGTTTGACGGTGCTCTTGCCCCGACGGAGTCGGTCAGCGAGAATTTCTATGAGGCTACCCCCATTGAAAAAGAGAAGAAACTGACCAAAGTTTTTAAAGATATTCGAGATTACGTTTCAAATAAACTGGAGAAAACTACAGTGGCGGATGTGATCAGATAGAAGATCAAGGTATGCTTTTTATATGAGACCCTATTGTCTTATTAAATAGGGTTTTCTTGTTTAAGCGGCAAAAGTATGTGTTCGATCTTAAGGTTGTGATAATTTAAGTAGTAAATCTAATAAACCTTGTGTATGGGAGATTTAATTGTTTGTTACAATGTTATTCATACTTTTGTTCGAGAGGCAAGATGAGATACACCCTCCATGCCATAGCCGGTATTATGGCGCTCCTTCTCTTTTCCGCGTGCGGCAGTTCTAGAGATGCGACACCTGCGATAGCCACCACCCAGATCCCAGATCCATGCAATGAGGCGAACCTTCCTGCCGAAGTGGAAAAGATTCATGATTTGATGCGGGAATTCGATGATTATGCAGCCTTGGCATCGAATACGCCTCAAACGCAGCTGGTTCAGGTAATCCCTGAGATGCAGCGTGTGTTGCGAGAAGCTGAAAATCAGGAAGTTCCAGCGTGTCTGGCCGATATGAAGGCTTTACAACTTGCGTATATGAATACGGTTGTTCGCACCCTGATTGCCTTTCTGGGAAACTCAGATGTAAACCTGGTCAATGAAGGGATCAAAACTGCGCGCGGATTACATACCCAATACGATATTGAAATGGCGCGCCTGCTTGGGTTGACACTTACTGTTATCACAATCACTCCGCCCCATGTGATCGAAACGGCCATTACCCCGCAAGCACAGGTAACTCATCCGCCGACTCCTGAACCACTTGTAACTAACAACGGTGCCAACGACCTTAATCTGCGTATTGCTCCGGACTTCAACGCTGCGCCAACGAACGTACTTGCTGTAGGTCAATCTACTGCTGCAATTGGCCGTACTACCGATTCGTTGTGGATTCTCGTTCAGGTCCCAGGACAACCCGACAAAACCGCTTGGGTCTATGCCTCAGTTGTACAGCTTTCGGTTCCTATTGAGGCATTGCCAATTGCGCCACCGTAGATGATAAAACATAAGGCATGAATAAATTCTTCGTTTTCCTCATCCTTTTCCTCGGCGTAGTTATTGTTGTCTTCAGCTTTGGGGAGTTAGAGACCATCCTCCAAACTCTTCAAAAAGCACACCTTGGGTTTTTCCTGCTCGCGGTTCTGATACAGGCCGTCTGGTTTATATCGAGCGGACGGATGTACCAATCCATTTTTCATTTGCTGGGGATTCATGAAGACGTGTACACCCTCAGCCGAATTGCCACAGCGGCGAACTTTATCAACGTCGTAGCGCCCACTGCCGGGGCGGGCGGAGTCGCGCTTTTTGCGGCGGAAGCGAAGCGGCGCGGGCATCCCGCCGGTAAAGCGACCGTCGCGGCTGCGTTATTTCTCCTGCTCGACCTGGCTGCGTTCTTGGTCATTCTCTCTCTTGGTCTGATCGTTCTTATCCGCCGCAACGACCTGGACGCGGGGGAAATCTCCGCATCCCTGATCCTGTTTACAACAGCTGCTGTTTTTGCAGCCGTTCTGTACATTGGGTATCGGTCGGCAGAAAAATTAGGGAATATCCTTGCCAGGTTTGCACGCGGCATTAACTGGGTCGTACATCTTATTCGAAGGGAAAACTATCTGAGCGAAGAGCGCGCCCATGAATTTGCGCATGAGATCGCTGATGGCTTCTCCGGATTAACTGAAACACCGACCAGCCTGATCCGTCCGGTCATGTGGGGGATATTTGATAAGGGATTGCTGATGTTGATTCTCACGTGTTCCTTTCTCGCGTTTGAGGTTCCGTTTTCCGGCGGTACCATCATTGCAGGTTTTGCGATCGCTTATCTTTTCCTGATCGTCTCACCTACGCCTTCCGGTATTGGTATTGTTGAAGGTATCATGCCGGTTGCTTTGAGCTCGCTTAATGTCAACTGGAGCCAGGGTGTGGTGATCACCCTCATTTATCGCGCCGTCACATTTTGGGTTCCATTGGGCGTCGGCGCATGGGCTTTCCGCACCCTTCATAAAGAACGCGCTGACCCTGTGGATTGATTTCTCATGCTTTCATCCCTTCTGGATTTTTGGAAAACGGATGACGAAACCGCGCCGAACATTTTTGCCTGGCGGACGACGCCTCCCCGCGCTGCAAATACGCATCCCTTCCCGGACGATGTGCCTGCTTCGCTGCGCGAAACATTATCCACCCGCGGCATTTCCCAACTCTATTCCCATCAGCTGACAGCGTGGACGCACGCCCACAGCCGCCAAAATTTTATCCTCGCCACTGGCACCGCCAGCGGAAAGACCCTCGCCTACAACCTGCCTGTCCTTGCGAAGTTGATCGAAGACTCGCAGGCAAGGGCGTTATATCTTTTTCCTACCAAAGCTTTAGCGCAAGATCAATCCGCTAATCTGGAAGCCCTCCAATCGTCAATCGCAAATCTGAAACCATCAATCTACGACGGCGACACTCCTCAATCGCAACGGCCGGCGATCCGCAAGACTGCTCGTGTCATTCTTACAAATCCGGATATGCTTCACACCGGCATCCTGCCCCATCACGCCAACTGGAGCGAGTTCTTCACCAACCTCAAGTTCATCGTCATAGACGAAGCCCACACCTACCGCGGAGTCTTCGGATCACATGTCGCCAACGTCATCCGCAGGCTCAAACGGGTGGCAAAATTCTATGGTGCAAATCCGCAATTTATTCTTGCTTCGGCAACCATTGGCAATCCGCGAGAATTAGCCGAGACTCTCATCGAAGAACCCGTTGAATTGGTGGATAACGACGGCTCTTCACGCGGCGAACGTCACTTCATTATTTACAACCCGCCAGTGACCAATCCCAGCATGGGGCTACGGAAAAGCAGCGTTCTCGAAGCGGTGCGATTAGCAGGCAACCTTTTGACTCATGATGTCCAATCTGTCGTCTTTGCGCGGACGCGCCGCGGCGTGGAGATGCTTCTCACCCATCTGCAGACTCAAACAGGTGGTGAGCCTGGTCGAAGCATCGTAAATCCAAAATCACAAATCGAAAATCCAATTCGCGGATATCGTTCCGGCTACCTTCCAACTCAACGCCGCGAGATCGAGCAGGGCCTGCGCGATGGATCGGTCAAAACCGTGGTGGCTACCAATGCGCTTGAACTCGGCATCGACATCGGCGGCATGGGCGCTGCCTTGATGGTCGGTTACCCCGGCACAATTGCGAGTGCGCGTCAGCAAGCGGGGCGGGCTGGGCGTGGTGATCTACCAGCTGTTTCCATTCTGGTCGCTTCACCGAATCCATTGGACCAGTTCCTTGCGCATCACCCCGAATACTTCTTCGACCGTTCGCCAGAGATGGCGTTGGTCAACCCGAATCATTTGTTGATTCTGCTGGAACATTTGCGCTGCGCCATGTTCGAACTGTCATTTCAACGCGGCGAAGGCTTTGGCTCCATCTCTGATGAACTAGTGGACGAGTACCTCGAATTTCTGGTTTCAAATAACGAGGCTCACTTCTCGAACGAAAAATATTTCTGGATGCAGGATGCCTATCCTGCCGCGAATATTTCGCTACGTTCAGCGTCACCGCAAAGCGTGGTGTTGCACACCACCGCGGACGATGGGCGCCCGACCATTGTCGGTACCGTAGATGGTGAGTCTGCAAATTGGATGGTCCACCCGGGTGCGATCTACATGCATGAGGCGCAACAATATTTCGTGCAAGAACTTGACATCGAAAATCACATTGCCCATCTAGTTCCCGTCGGCCTGGATTACTACACCGAAGCCCAGCAACAATCTGAGATTCAAATCACCTCATTGAATGAACAACTCGCAGTAAAAGGCTGTGAAAAGGGATATGGGGAGATTCAAGTCACTACGCAAGTTGTTGGCTTCCGAAAAATTCGTTGGTTCACGAATGAGAATCTCGGGCAGGAACCGCTCGACCTTCCGCCTTCTGAATTGCAGACAACCGGCTATTGGATAGTCCTCTCGGAAGCGGCGTTGAAAACCTTGCGAGATGCCGGTCTATGGACCAATGACCCGAACGATTACGGACCAGACTGGCAAAAGATAAGACTCGCTGTCAGAAAACGGGACCAGTTTCGATGTCAAGTATGCGGCGCGGCGGAGACGAATCGCGAGCATGATGTGCATCACAAGATTCCATTTCGCGCCTTCATCCAAAACGGAGTCTTGGACCGCGACCAAGCGAATCGACTCGAGAATCTCACCACGCTTTGCCAGAGCTGCCATCGCAAGGTGG
>CAZYLM010000174.1:0-5912 GCA_964648645.1 uncultured Anaerolinea sp. | reverse complement strand
CCTTGGGGTCATCGGAACGGAAGAATTTCTGGAAGATCTTTTGCTGGTCTTCGGGGGCCATACCAATACCACTATCCTTTACCCAAATATGCAATACACGAGGGGCGCCATCGGGATCCCATTGGTTCGGGCTATCTTCAACCCCAACGTGGATGGTGCCACTCTCAGGTGTGTACTTATATGCGTTGCTGACCAGATTGGTCAACACCTGCGCCACACGGACCCGGTCTGCCCACATGGCGGGCAAATTAGGCGGAACATTAAGGATGAGGTTTTGCTTCTTCTCTTCCAACTGCCGTGTAAAGGTACGAACCACATCCTCGACCACTTCGGGAGCTTTTGTCGACTTGAATTCAAGCCGCAATTTTCCCGCTTCGATCTTGGAATTATCGTTGAGATCTGAGACGAGAGTTGACATACGCTCAACATTCGACTTGATGGTTGTCAGGAAGTTCCCCTGCATGTCGGAGATCTGGCCTACCGCCCCGCTTGCCAGAAGGTCGGTATAACCCTTTATGGATGTCATCGGGTTCTTAAGTTCGTGCGCAACAAGCGAAACGAATTCGCTCTTCGCTTCGTTGGCGCGCTGGACCTGACTATAAAGTTGAGCGTTCGAAATGGCGATGGCAGCATGGTCGGTGAGGCGGGTAAGAAAGTCGATATCTGCCTGATAATCTCCGGAACTTTCGAGGTAAAGCAAACCGATCACTGTCGTTTCGCGACGGATCGGAATTACCATTTGGTTCTGTGATGCCATGAGGAGCTTGTTCTTTGAGGCTTCGACTGCCACCTCCATGTTCTGGGGCAGACCGGTCTCGACAGCGGTAATCATCGAAGGTAATTCGATCTTGATCATGGGGCGTTCGCCAAGAGGTGACATTTGTTCATCCAGCCCCTGATGCGCCATGACGCGCAGCTTTCCTTCTTCAAGAATGCCGATCAATCCCGCCTCTGCGCCAGATTGTCTGAGCGCCCAATCCAGGGTGATGCGCATGGCACGGTCCATTTCGAGGCTGGCGTTCAGCTCGCGGTCGATCCTCTGCATGATCGAAAGTTCTTCGACACGACTGGCAAGTTCCTGATCCGTCAGAGTATAGAGGCGCGCATTCTCAATCGCGACGGCCGCCTGCCCGGCAAAGGCTGTCAACAGAGTGGCGTCATCTTGAACAAAGGGCAGTCCGTCCCGTCGATTGATGACTTCGACAACACCAATAACGCGGTCCTTTGCCTGCAGGGGAACTGCAAGCAGGGATCGACTGACAAAACCCGTCTGCTGGTCCACGCCTTTGAAGCGCGATGAGGAATTCTGGTCTTCATTTTCGATGACAGGCTTGCGTGTCTCGACCGCCCGGCCGACAATACCAGTCCCCGGCGGGAGACGTTTACCGATCAAGTTCCCCGCAACAGGTCCCACCGTGACGCGAAAGACCAATTCGTCAGTCTGGTCATCCACCATGAACAGGCTACCCGCTTCGCAGTTCAAGATACCAATGGCATTCTCGAGAATGTTTTGGAGAAGGGGATTCAATTCGAGGGTCGATGTCAATTGGCGCGTGATATCGTTCAGGGTCACCAATTGATGCGCGCGTTCCTGGGTTTCTTTGAGCAAGCGCGCTTTGACGATCGCACCGGCGGTCTGGTCCGCGATGGCTTGCAGGAGTTCCAATTGTGCGCGGGTATAAACCGTGGATCCGTCACGGCTGCCTACACTGAGAGAGCCAATGGTTTCTGCACCGGCATTGAGCGGCACGCCCATCCAGGCAAAGATATTTTCGATGGTCGGAATCAGATTACGCCCCTGGCACTCGCGGATGTAATCCTGGGTGATGATCGGGCGGCTTTTCCGAATCACTTCGGGGGGAAGACCGATATTCGCGGTAAAGGGCTGGTTTTCCCGCTCCTGAATGCGCTCGTTATTCTCAAGGCAAAAACCGTAATAATAATAGTTGCTCGACTGGTTATAGAGTGTGATATGAAAGTGCGAAGTGGGCACGATCTGAGCCGTCTGAGCGTAGATCAATTCCAAGACATCGTCGAAGGTCAGGGTCACATTCACACCCTGCGAGACGCGCGTCAAAGCGTTCATCTCCTGGATGCGCCGTTCGAGATGCGCTACAGTTTGAACGCGCTCAATAGCGACTGACGCCTGGTCGCAGATATTCTCGAGAAAGCGCAAGTCCTGTGGTGAATAGGGTTGGGCGTTAAGGCGTGAACCCAGAGATAGCCATCCATTGGGACGATCCTTGCCGGGGAATACGATGAAAAGGCGCGCACCGAGCAGCGCAATTCGAGATCGTTCAGACTTAAGCGACTCCGGCAGATCGGTGACGCTGTCAAGATAGAGGGGCAGGCTTTCCTGTTTGAAATATGAAACCAAGGGACTTGTCGAGGTAAAGCGGATATCGGTCGTAGATCGCTTCCCTTCCCCCGGGGAAGCTGAGTAAAAATCGTTGAGTGCGTCGTAGCTGAAGATGTGAATCTGACCGGGGGCGAGGGTTGACGCGATCTGATCCCGCAAAAGAGAAGCGATGGCGTTAATATCCAAAGCCGTGGTCAACCTGTGTGAGAAATCCTCGAGTTGTTCCGCCGCCACGCGCGACCCGCGGAAAAAGATCTTATCCGTCAGGTTTTGCAACCGGGTGCGGAGAGGCTCAAGCACAAGAGCGAGCAAAAGGATGAAGATACCGGCAAGATAATTTTTGGGGAGGGCATTCCCAAATAACATCCCAGCGCCTGCCGCTACAAGAGCATACCCGAATGTAACGAATACAGAGAGCAGGGCATACATGGCTCCACGACGAGCGAATTCGTCAGCCCGCAGGAAGCGGAAACGCATGATGTTGTAGCCCATGACTGCCGGAAAGATGACCACAGGTAGAAGGAACGCTGCCGGAGAAAAAGGAATGGAAAAGATCGCGCCGAAGATAAAGAAGACGGTCAACGGGCCGAGGGCAAAAAGTGCCCCAACCAGGGTAAGGCGAGCCTGCGATTTAACAACTGGAGACTGGGAAAACAAAGCATAATACAGATTGAACCCAAGCAGGGCGAAGACACAGGCAGCGTTGAAATAATAGATATTCCGCCACCAGGTGATGTAAGCTGTAGGCTGATCGAGGTTGAAGAGATAAGGGGTGGTAATGATCGCCAAGATAAGGCTGAAAACGAATCCTGACCAGCGCAAATACGGACGATTTATAAGAAGCCGCGGCACGACCGGAAAGGACAAAGCCAGGGCAAACGCTGAACCGCCGCCAATGGCAAGTGCAAACGTCCACAAAAGGGTAAGTTCGTGGCTGGTCCAGATATTGAATATAACGCCGGTCCCGATCGAGAACGAGGAGGCGAACATGATGAATGCGCGCCCTGCAGGCTCATTACGGCGTATACCGAAGGTCCATAGACTGAGACCGAGGAAAATCACCGAAATGATAAAAGGCAGGAGCAAGTACTGGCTGACGCCCTCTTCAGGAAAATTTTGCAACTCAACGTTGACATCGCGTTTTTCACCGTCGGCAAATTGAACGGTCAGGGTGACGTTCTCACCGGGCACGAACTTTCCGACGATCGCTTCGCGCACGTCGCGGCTGGTACGCACATCGGCACCGTTCACTGCCAGGAGCCTGTCACCGCTATTTACAGTCTGCCCCAAAGCCCATGTTTCGCTACTTCCCCCCGTATCCGTAAAAACAAGGGTGCTTTCGTAGAAGGAACCCAGGAAGGGCTCGCGAATCCACTGCAGCGCGAGAATCAACGACCAAATGATCGCTCCTGCTGCCAGCGCTTGATAGAGGGATACAACCCCCGTCAGGATGCGTCCCAAGGACCTTTCGGTAATACGTCCGCTTAACGAATTGAAACCCATGGCTCGAATATAGCGGAAATTTTACTCTACAACCTTCTTCAAGGTATATGGTACTTTCATGACAAAGACGTAAGGCAAATGAAAACGCCTCCCGGTTTCGGGAGGCGCATCATCTAAATGTTATTGGTTCTCATAATACGGTGTGGCTGAACAGGCACAGGAGGGGTACCCATAGTAAAAAGGTGCGTCTGCTGTACAGTCGGATGGTTGAATTGAACACACTTCATTGGAGGGAGACTGTGGGGATTGTGACGATCCGCCCGGCTGACCAGAACCCGCCGCCCCCGGTCCCTTACTGACTGGAGCCGCATACCCAACACAGATCATGGGTTCGTATCCGGTAGGTTTGAAGCCAAATGCATCGCGGCAAGTATTATCGACAGAAAAAAGCGCCTTCAAGGGGTAGGTCTCCTTATCACGGACAGAAGATCCCGCCTCGGCTTCGGTAAATCGATCCACATAGTCCATCTGGCTGACGTCCTTGATCCCTGCATCGGCAATCACACCCGCAAGAAAGGAATCACCGGCAAGAGTTCTTTTGAAAGCGATCTGAAGCGTGACTTCTTCAGCATTAACCATACGTACCCATGCAAGGTCGGGGTCCGACCATGTCCCTGTGCTTCCGTCGAAGAGAAGGCTTTCATATCCATCGGTCGATGAAGGTGCATCTGATCGGATAGGCGAGAGGGAGCTGGTGTTGTGGTTTTGATCTTCGAATACCTGAACCGTCTCCGCACTCCATGCGGCCGTAAAAGGAGGTTTTACCAGAACGATAAAGTCACCGTAACCATCCTTATTGGTATCTATTTCCACGCCATAATGGATTCCAATCGGGTTGTTGGGGTCGAAGCCAACCAGCTTGATGGACGCATAATGGAAGTTATCATCCGTGGAAAATGCATAGGAAAATATGTCGACATCTGGAAGATAGGTCATATCCTGGGTGAAAGGGCGCTCCAGGAAATTGAAATCGTAGGAGTCACCATATGGGGCGCGTTGTTCCACTCCTGTGCCAGACGACTCAACGTCAAATACGATCTTCCCCACAGCAACAGCTTCGGACGGGGTAACTGTATGCACAAGATTCGCTGATGGAGCAGCTTCCTCGATTACCGAAGCCTGATCCACGGTGGGCGTCTCAACAACCGGTGAATTCTTTCCGGGCGCATTGCAAGCAAGCGCAGCGGTTATAAGAAGCGCAAAGAACAAACTTCCTCGAGTACTGGGTTTCATTTTGTTTACCTCATAAAAATATTCGTTTTACAATTTTTTTACTCATCGTGATTCTCCGGCCGGTCGAATCATGTCAACGTGCCCATTAAAACAATTCCACGATGGATTGCCATCGTGGAAAATACTTAGATTTGTTTGTGTGAATACTTATATTTTCGCCGGCCGAAAATCAACCTTTGTTTTTTCTCAACAAAGCTTCATATACAGATTCGGGGATGTCTGCTACCTTGTAGATCTGGATGTATTCCAGCCCGTCGATGTAGATCACTTTCTCCGGCTCGACAACACCCTCGAATTCCGCAAGTAAGTCCTCCGTCTCTGGGTGTTTGGCACGGGTGATCGGGTAAAGCACAAGGTAATCTGACCTGCGGATATCTTCCGCGATTTCAGAAAAGTTATCATTCAATACGTTGACCCGCTTCAGGACGATGGTCTCGCCGGGGAAATACCACGAGAAGGTTCCCATGCCATTGTAGACATAAGCTTTGATATTTTTTGCATCCGGCTTTTGAGAGAGGTAGTCCGATGCCTCTGCCAAACCTTCGCCATAGCCCAAAGTCGCCGCCTCTTTTGCCAGTGGATTGCGGTAGGTGAAATAATAAGGAGCATAAGGCAACCCGAAGCCAATCTGTACGAGGATCAATACGACCGCCGCGACAACCGGAGCAAACTGATTCGAGAGTCCCTTCCAACGCGAGCCCGCCCAGACAATAAAGCTCCCCCACCCGACTCCCGCAATGACATCGAACCCGACAAAAGCGTTCATGATGTAGTGAGCGTGGTTGCGCCCCTGGGCGATTCCGAACATCAGGATGAA
>CAZYLM010000173.1:0-5914 GCA_964648645.1 uncultured Anaerolinea sp. | reverse complement strand
GAGGGTTTTCTGTCGTTCGGTGAGAGTAGGCATGGTCATGAAGTTAGCACTCTCGGCTGGAGAGTGCTATTCAATGCGGAATAATGATATCAGTGGGAAAATGATGCGTCAATAAGAGCAGTGTAAGAAAAACTCCCGCTTTCGCGGGAGTTCG
This sequence comes from uncultured Anaerolinea sp., assembly GCA_964648645.1. Lineage (GTDB taxonomy): Bacteria > Chloroflexota > Anaerolineae > Anaerolineales > Villigracilaceae > Villigracilis. The sequence goes on along the minus strand of CAZYLM010000173.1, from coordinate 5,760 downwards.
TCGTTACGGCTGCTGGATTACCGGACGCCATGCCGGGTCAAAATCACCTTCAGGACCCGATGTGAGCCGCACCCTGTCGCCTCCGGAGACGGTCATCAGATAAACATCGATATTCAAGGATTCTTCCGACCCTTCGTAGGCGATGTAAAAGCCATCCGGTGAGTAATCGATATTTTCGATATATAGCAGGTTGAACGGCAGGCGCAAGCCCTGCTCAGTCGAGTGATCTGTGGCAGAAATACTCAGTAAATAAGGGTTACAGAAAGTTTTTGCACATCGCTGATTGAAAATGATCAAATCGTTCCTCGGCGACCAGCCGGGTAAATAATCGTTATACGCCTGTCCCGATCTGATGATCTGAACCGGTTCGGTACCATCTGAGTTCATCATCCAAATCTGGTTCACGCCTACACGTTTTACAACATAAACCATTTGAGACCCGTCTGGAGACCACGCAGGCATATGAGACTCGACACGGCTCTCACCTTGTGTTAATTGTACAGCTTGGGTGGGATCGTTAACATCGATCAGGAAAAGTTCCATTTGCCCGGTACGCAGAGATGTGAAAGCGATCAAATCCCCGTCGGGAGACCAGGCAGGGTCGAAATTTCCACCCGGCGACGCATCCAAAGTTGTCAGCCCGGTCCCATCGGCATTGATGATATACAGACTGGTGTCCGAATAAACTTCCTCATTTCTCCGGCATGGAGAGATAAATACAATACGCAGACCATCCGGCGACCATGAAGGCTGGCAGGCACCGTTAGGCATATCTGTCACTTGAAATGCATTCTCTCCCTTTAGATCAGAAAGGAAAATTTGCGGGGCGCCAAGCCGTTCAGATGCGAAAGCCATTTGCCCGGAACCGCCACCAAGAAGAAGGACCGGCGCTGATGTAGGTGTAAATTCTCCCTGGACCGATTCAGTCACCACTCCCTGTGGAGTCGGCGTAAACGTGAACGTTGCTGTTGGAGATGGTTTTGGCGTGTTTGTAGCAGTAAGTGTAAGGGTCGCAGTTGGTGCCTGAGTTGGAGTCGTGGAAGGAGTCGGCGTAGAGGTCAGCGTAGCTGTGGGGATCAGGAAAGGCACCATCCCACGCACGTCTCCTGGAAGGACTCCAGGCGATAAGACCAGGAAGACCCCGCCTGCTAATAAAAGGAGTCCAGCGAAAAGTGCAAATCTGACCAGGGAAGTCCGACGCTTACGTTCGCGTTCTTTTTGACGCTTCAACGGAGAGACAAACGGCTGGTCTTCCTGCTCGGCTGCTGATTTTGATGGGACGGGTCCCGGCGTTTTCTTAGCCCCTGAGACAGGTTTTTCTTCATCGACTATCGTCGCCTGAATGGAATGTACAGGTTGAGAGGAGAGCGCCTCTGGAGGAGGTGGTATTACCTTATATGAGCCCGGCGCTTGTTGGGTCATTGATTTCGATGAGAGCAAAGCCGCCTTGAATTCTTCCGCAGATTGGAACCGATCGATGGGGTCGACCGCCATTGCTTTCTCAATAGTAGCGGAAAGTTTGCGTGAAATTTTCGAGTTACGTTTACGCAAGGGGGTCAATTGGGCATTATCCATTGCTCGCGCAAGACCATCTTCCGGAATGATACCTGTCAATGCCGCATATAAAGTCGCGCCAAGAGAATATATATCAGTGCGTGGATCAGTACGAGCCGTGCCATATTGTTCAGGCGGAGAGTACCCGGGAGTCATGGCTCGTGCCCCTGTGGTGGTAGCCTGACTTGCGCTTTGATACACCTTTGCTAGCCCAAAATCCACAAGATAAATATGCCCGTCGGGCGAAATCTTCACGTTTCCGGGTTTTAGGTCACGGTGCAGGATGGGGGGCTTGCGTGTGTGAAGATACGCCAGCGCATCGCACATCGAGGCGCCGATATGCACGGCTTCATCCTCTTCGAGCATGCCAAGCCTTTCCATGCGATAACGAAGGTCTTCCCCCTCGATGAAGTCCATAACGAGGTATTGACCCAAATCGCCCAAAACGAAATGGTCTGACACGCGCGGCAGGTTCGGATGGCGAAGGTTGGCGAGAATGACCGCTTCGAGCCTGAACTGGCGAGCGTATTCATCGGTGGTAAACAGGTTTTCCTTGAGCGCAACAGATACCCCAAGGTTTTCGTCGATGGCCCGATATACCGAACCCATCCCACCCTGCCCGAGGATGTCGACGATCCGGTACCGGTTATGTATTAGTGTGCCTTTATCGAGCGTCATTGAGTTCGGTTACCTACAACCTTGTGATTAAGCGGTATGACCTGCGTTCCTTAAAATGTTCTCTACCTTTTCTGAGAATGGGGGGCATTATATCAGATGAAATTGAGACGATAGTACAGCCTTTCAAGGTGTAGCTAAATTGAAATGTTTGAAGACCCGCGGTGCGCCACCAATAAGCCAGCACCCGACCAAGGTATAACGAATAAACCGCAAAAAATAGGATACTGCGTCTGCATTTCGAGGAAAAACCGCGCCCAAACCCTGCCATAAGATGACAATGCCGATCAAACCGATCACATAGCATAGCAGGCGCTTCCAAGCCGGACCGGAAGCCTGATACCCGCCCATCGAATGGAGCCACACTGCACCCAACGCAATACCGAAAAACGTCCCGGACCCGGTGAAGATAGAATCCAAGTTGATTGGATCCATTTCCTTCCCAGAACGAGCCGCATTTACCACCCAATCTTCAGGGATCTGGAAATCACTCCTCAGTGTATAAACCCCGATACCAACTAGGATTGAGGATAATGTAATAAGAAAAGCAATCCCGATCTGGACTATCGGTGATTTGCCCGCCAGCCAGCTAGAGACTTTATCCCAATAGCGATTAAATCCCCACAGCAGGGCACCGCCGATCGTCCACCCCATAACCACATCATGAGGGAAGTGGGCTCCCAGAACCAGCCGCGAAAAACTTATGAAGAAAATCAGTAATAGGCACACAACGGTAAACCATTGTTTTTTGAAATACAGTGCCATCATGCCCCAAATACTGACTGCGTGCTGGGCATGACCAGACGGTATACCAAAACTAGTTTCAGGCCATAATGGGCGAATGTGTGAACTGACCCAGTATGGACGCGGTCCGGCGAATAACACTTTGCCCAGGGTATTGATGTATTCGGATGTAACTAAAATAAAACCGACTCGGATACCCAAGGCAGAATCAATGCTCCAGTAGACCAACGGCGTCACGAGGAAAAAGAATTCCTCGGTGCCAAGTTGGCTGAAAAAATCCATGATCGGGTATATCCACTCCCCCATTTGCTGCAGGGCAATGATGAGTGATACGCCGAAATCAATCAGGCTTTGCATATAGTCCTCCAGTAGGGTTTTCAGTCGGAATCAATTGACGGCTTGCGTTCGACCATTGTACACTCAAAGATATGGAAAAACATCCATCCCGCACCTGGGATCTTCCCGCCAGCCTGATCCTCTTTCTTGCCATTTTATTCTCGGCATGGAGGCTGCAAACCGCAGGCTGGGCGGAAGGGTTGGCGCAGGTTCGCAATGTAGCGGTCACCGGCTACGTGGTGGGGCTTGCCATAGGATACAGCCGCTTCCAAAAGCGCGGTGTGATCTTTTTCTCGCTCGCCTACCTGCTTGTAATTACTGCCTGGCAATTGATGGGCTTGATCGAATTCGGCGAGGACCAAACCTGGCTTATGGACAAACTCGCCATCCTCATCGGCCGATTGGTAACAGACCTGAAAGAAGTGCTGGCCGGCAGGGCTGTCAAAGATCAATTTTTCGTAGTTGCTGTGATGTGCCTGCCATATTGGTTTACCAGCCTATACAGCGGTTATCACATGACACGCAAAGGGGACTTCCTCAAGTCTATTCTGCCAAACGGCGTGCTGATGTTCATCGTTCATGCATATCATTACACAAGCAGGGATTACACATGGATGTTTGGCGTGTACTTGTTCCTTGCTCTTCTCCTCCTCAGCCGTTTGAAATACATCAATGACCGGGAAAAATGGAATCAGAATCACATCCAGGTCTCGAGCGAGAGCGGGTTGGACCTTACGAATACCACATTCACAGTAGCGGCAGTTTTGATCCTGCTGGCATGGGGTATCCCTTATATCCTCCCAGCAAACGCAACGGGACGCGAACTCTGGCGAAAAACATATGGTGAGCTTTTTCCATCCGACCGGTTTGAAAATATCTTTGCCTCTGTGGACAAGGAAGCCCAGCCGAAACCGAGAAACTTCCTTACCGAACTCTCTCTGGGAACGCGCACTCCTCAAAGTGACCTGGTGGTCTTCCGAGTATTCGTCCCCTCGAGCGTTGCAGAATTACCCCGGCTTTATTGGCGTGGGCAGGTTTACGATCACTACGAAAAAGGCAAATGGCAGACCAGCGGTGAAGATGAGGTTCGGCGTAATCCCTCACAAGGCGACTTCAGCATTCCTGATGACAGCCATTCCCGCCGATACGGCTTTACTTTCGATATTCTAACCAAGGGGCAGACGATCCTTTACACCCCGGCACAACCAGTTTGGGTCAACCATAACGCGATCCTTCTATATTCGGAACTTCCACCCGCGCCCGGCGAAGAGGATGCGCTTCTCGATGTAATGGCGCTGCGTGCCACACCTGCATTGGAGATCGGGGATTTGTACCGGGCTGGGGCAAAGATCGGCAATCCAACCATCCGTCAATTACGAGACGCCGGACAAAACTACCCCATATGGGTCGCCGATAAATATCTGCAAATGCCGGAAGGCTTCTCACCGCGAATCCGCGAACTTGCCGGGCAAATCGCAGCACCTTATGACAATCCATTCGACAAGGCCGCAGCAATTACAAATTATCTACGGGATGAGATCGAATATGTAGGATTTATTTCCCCGCCGGAAGGCAATGTCGACCCACTCGAATATATGCTCTTCGTAGATAGAAAGGGGTTTTGCAATTATTACGCCAGCGCTGAAGTTTTGATGCTGCGCTCACTGGGCATTCCTGCACGTCTGGCTGTGGGATACGCCCAGGGTGAGCCAAACCAGCAGAATAGTATTTACGTGGTACGCGAGCGCGATTTGCATGCCTGGCCCGAGGTTTATTTCCCTGGGTATGGCTGGGTTGAGTTCGAACCGACTGCAAATCAGGAGCCGCTTGAACGTCCACTTGACAGAGATGAGTCAGCGAGTGCTGGGGCACCAATTGCCAATCCATTAGACCAAAAGCCGCTTGAAGAGGATGAACCTCTTCCGCCGGAGGCGGCGGAAGAGAACCAAACTTCAGCCGCAGTATGGACTGGGAGGCTGGGGTTGGCCCTCCCATGGCTCGGAGGCGTGTTCGCCATCCTGCTCGTACTGACACTGAAGCGTCGATTCGCACCGAATGCGACAGCAGCATCCCTGCTCAGGCGCGCCATTGAAAAAAGCGGATGGACACCGCCAGGATGGTTCAGCCGATGGATTCTCCTTATCAATCGCCCCCAGATCGAACAATATTTTCACAGCATCAACATCAGCTTGCACTGGATGAAACGCCCCCAGCCTGCACATGTCACTGCCCTCGAACGTGCCCTTCTCTTAAAGCGCATTCTGCCAGAAGCAGCCAATTCCATTGAAGCAATCCTCGAGGAACACCAAAGGCAACTGTTCACAGAGAAGGAAGGCAACTCGGCGAGTGCGAGAAAATCCGCCTTGGATATTCTTTACAAAACTTTACGAAAGCGACTAAAAATTGCCATCTTGGGATACAATTACGCGGAGGTACAGGAAAATCCGCCGT
>CAZYLM010000172.1:0-5975 GCA_964648645.1 uncultured Anaerolinea sp. | reverse complement strand
CACATGTGATCGGACATCCGCGCACCTGGCTGCTCGCCCATTTGGATTCGCCTCTTTCCACGCCTGTGGTTGATTTAGCAAACCAGGCATTTGCCAAACTGGAAGCGGGCGAGCCGCTGCCCTACATCCTTGGTCATTGGGAATTCTACGGTATGGATTTTGACATCACGCCTGACGTGCTCATCCCGAGACCGGAGACTGAATTACTGGTGGAAATAGCAATTAAATGGCTGACAGCCAACCCTTCGAAAAGAAGCGTGGCTGATATCGGCACAGGTTCCGGCGTTATCGCCACCTCCATTGCATCCCATATCCCTGATGCGACCATTCTTGCAACAGACATATCTTCGGCCGCATTACAAGTCGCAAAAAGAAACGCACAAAAATTCAATGTTCAAGGACACATCGTATTTGTTGAATGTGACTTGCTCCCCGTTCAATTTTCAGTCGCCAATCGTAGAATGCAACTTGATCTTCTCTGCGCCAACCTGCCCTATATCCCAACTCAAACACTAATCGGCCTCCCGATCTTCGGCTGTGAACCAACCATCGCCCTTGATGGAGGCGAAGACGGACTCGACCTGGTTCGCCGCCTGATGGATGTCGCTCCTGAATGGCTTGCCCCGGATGGCACAATCCTACTGGAGATCGAGGCGAGGCAAGGATCTGCGACCCTCAATCTCGCTGTTGAAAAATTTCCAGGGGCACACGTCACCCTGCATCAAGACCTCGCCGGCCACAACCGCTTGGTGCAGGTTTCTCTCAAATAGTGGGGGGAGTCGCCCGATCCACTTTACAAATCACCATCGATTTTTCGAGTGCAAGCACCCGGTTAATTGAAAAAGTTATAATGACTTTATGAACGCGAAAGGGAAACTAAAAATCCGGAAAGGTCTTTACGTCAACCTAACCCGTGTCGACACCAATGACCCTGCATTGAACCGTAAGGGGCAGCTACTGGCTCTGTTCCTTATCTTATGCTGGGTCTTGTTGACCTATTCCGTACTCAACACGTTGATAGTTTATATCCTTCAACCCAGCTGGGAGTATTTGACATATACCATAGAGAATCTTGCCGCCTATATTCCCATATATATCTTTTGGCAGATGAACAAAAAGGGGGTCGTTCTACTGACAGCAAATCTAGCGATCGGATTCATTATTCTTGCCAGCCTTGGACTTGGCGATGCCCGATACGTCGAATATCTGATGATCGTATTTGCATTGCCCATCGGAATGTCCAGCTTCATCATCCGACCGACCAGTTCATTCTGGTTCGCCGGGCTGACCGTAGCCGGGTACACACTTTCCAGTCTGGTCACAGGCTATTCTTGGGAATATAACCTGACGGCGGTGGTGGCATTGTTTGCGCTCGCCTTTATGACCTGGGCAACAGCTAGCCAGCTCGAACAAACCATCTCGCAGAACGATAAATTACTGGACGAATTGAAAATAACGAATATTGAAATACAAACCGCCTATCAAACAACCCTTGAAGGCTGGTCACGCGCGCTGGAAATCCGCGACCGTGAGACGGAGGGTCACACCAAGCGGGTCACTGAGTTAACCCTGCAGCTTGCACGCCAGCTTGGAATAAGCGGAGAGCAATTAAACCAGATCCATCGCGGTGTACTGCTGCACGACATCGGCAAACTGGGCATCCCCGATGATATCCTGCGCAAACCCGGGCAACTCACAGAGAAGGAAATGCGGATCATGCGCCTGCATCCGCAAATCGCATACGAACTGTTAAAACCAATTGAGTATCTTAAACCTGCCCTGAACATTCCACGATATCACCATGAAAAATGGGATGGGACAGGCTATCCCTACGGGCTTAAGGGAGAGTCTATCCCGCTCGAAGCACGCATTTTTGCAGTAGTCGATGTATTCGACGCCCTCACCCATGACCGTGTCTACCGCAAAGCAATGAAGATCGACGATGCGATCACTTACATCAGGTCCGAAGCTGGGACGCATTTCGACCCTGATGTAGTCGAAGCCTTCGCCAGAGAGATCAAAGCCCGTGAACACTGAAATCATCCCTGCCACCGAAATTACCCGTGCTCTTGAAATCCTGGCAAACGGTGGTATTGTCGCCTTCCCCACCGATACTGTCTATGGGCTTGGTGCTCTGGCGTTCAACAACGCCGCCATCGAGAGCATTTATACTGCAAAAGACCGCCCAATAGAAAAGGCGATCCCGGTTTTGATCGGGGATTTAAGTGACCTTGATAAAGTCGGAATTGACATTTCCCACATGGCGCTCCGTTTCGCTGCTCGCTTCTGGCCCGGACCGTTGACCTGCGTCGTCCCCAAAAAGCCGGCAATGCCCCCGGCCGTTTCTGCCACTCCTACAGTCGCTGTCCGTATCCCCAACCACTCAGACGCCCTTGCCCTCCTCCGTGCGGCCGGACCGATGGCAGTCACCTCCGCAAATATCTCCGGCTCGCACAACCCGTTGACAGCGCAAGACGTATATGACCAACTCCACGGACGGATTCCTTTGATCCTTGACGGCGGTAAAACTCCCGGCGGAATTCCTTCCACGCTTGTAGACTGCACCGGTGACCAACCCATCATCCTCCGCGAAGGACCGGTAACTATGGAAAATTTAATCTCAGCACTTGGGTAACTCCTCTCATCCAATGCTTAGATGCCGTTCAGGGAACGTTTAACTCGCAGAATATAATGAAAGTTGCATTCTCCTGATGTCAAACCCCCAAACGCTTGGGCAAGCGGCTGGGGGTTTGAGCTTTTAATTTCATGTAGAACGAGTCTAAAGGCTTTTTCTATGTTCTAAGATAATGGCCATGTCGGATAAACATCAATATCCATTTCCGAAACGTGCCCGAGCGCATAACGGAAATATCCTGCCGCACCTATCATAGCTGCATTGTCGGTGCAAAGAGAAAGGGGCGGGATGTGGACGGGGAATTCGTTCTGTCCCTTGAAGGCTTCACGCAAAGACCGGTTGGCGGAGACTCCGCCTGCAACCAAAATTTCCTTCGCGCCAAACTCACGCGCCGCATCCATCGTCTTTTTGAAAAGCACATCCACGACCGCCTTCTGGAATGAAGCCGCCATATCGTGAACGGGGATTCCATTCCCGGTTTTTTTCAACGCTTGCACTTCATAAAGTACAGAAGTCTTAACTCCGCTGAAGGAAAAGTTCCACGTTCCTGCGAGCCAGGCGCGGGGGAAGTTGAAGCGGTTCGGGTCACCCTTCTCTGCCGCTTTTTGAACGGAAGGTCCGCCCGGGTAGGACAAATCCAACAATCGGGCCACTTTATCGAAGGCTTCTCCAGCCGCGTCGTCGAGAGTCGAGCCGAGGCGTTGATAGGTCAGGTGGTCGGTCATTAGATTTAGCTCGGTGTGACCGCCAGAGACAAGCAACGCCATCAGCGGGAATTGCGGCTCGGGCGGTGCGCCCTCTTCAGCATTGAAAACCCAGGAAGAATAGATATGTCCTTCGAGGTGATTCACACCCACCAGCGGTTTATCGAGCGCAAGGGCCATGCCCTTCGCAGTATTCATCCCCACGATCAACGAACCGGCGAGACCGGGTCCCTGCGTTACGGAGATGGCATCAATATCGTTGAGTGTGAGATGCGCCTTCGCCAGGGCGTCGCTCACAACCGGGACAATACTCAGAACATGCTGGCGCGAAGCAACCTCCGGAAACACCCCACCATAACGCGCGTGGATATCCATCTGCGAAGCGACAACCGACGAGAGTAATGCGCGCCCGTTTTCGATTATGGCACAAGCAGTCTCATCACAGGAAGTTTCAATGGCAAGGATACGGGCGGGTTTTAGTTCGGTCATGGTTTCCTGTTTCGGAGCGCCAAGGCTCCGACTTTGCAACTCCAACGACTCCTGTCGTTGGAGTCCGTTACAAATACTTCAAAAAAGCCTCTGGGTTGGCAAGGAAATCACGCATGAGATTCACATGCTCCAATTCATTATATTTCACTTCTCGGATCTTCCCTTCATGGAATTGAAGAATTTGTGCACCAGGAAATGCAAGAATGATCGGCGAATGCGTGGCGATGATGAATTGCGCCTCCTGCTCAACCATTTGTTTGAGTGCTGCCAGAAAGCTCAGTTGTCGGGATGGCGATAACGCCGCCTCGGGTTCATCAAGCAGATATAAACCACCTGGAACAAAACGCGCCTGGAACAAATTCAGAAAGGCTTCGCCGTGCGAATAGCTATCGAGGTCTTTTTCGCCGTAGCGATTCTTCATCGCTGAAAGCTGACCCGAATACGCCGACCGTACCAGGTCTTGCGCGAGTTTGGAACGTCCTTGATAGTCGCGATCCACGTTCTTGAGTTCTTCCTCCAACTCCTCGCGGGTCTGGCGCATGGCATGGGCATACCCGAAGAAATCTTCCGCCCGCATGAAGAATCCTTTACGTGTGCGTTTTGACCATGAAAGCTTGAAATACTTTGCCAGTCGTCGAATGAGGGCAAGGGTCTTGTCGGTCTTTACACTTTCACTGCCCACAGTAATCGATTCCGCTGCGCAAGCTAACGCCTCCAGCACCGTCGATTTACCCGAGCCGTTCTCTCCTACAAAAAAGGTTATAGGCGCAGTGAACTTAATTTCGTCGAGAGTTCGAACAACAGGAACAGTGAACGGGAAAATTTCCGCATCATTTTCTAGAGAAGGGCGTAGCACTAGAGATTGAAGATGGATCATGGAATTTGACCGCTGGCTACAGACCGCCGACGGTGGTTAGCCGTCGGGTCGCCCGTTGTCGTTATTTCTTTTTCCACTTCTTCATTGGCAGAACAAAATCATACGGATACTCGACCAGTTTTTCCATCACACCGTCTGGGCGCACCCATAAGGTATCTTCAATACGGAAGCCCATCCCCTTTTCAGGGTAGTATAAACCCGGTTCCGAGGTGATGATGACACCAGGTTTGAGGCGTTGATCGTCGCCTGCGGTCAACCCGCTGAAGGGGCGTTCGTGAATGTTCAATCCCACGCCATGCCCTAAACTATGGACATACCCTTCGATGGGCGCTTTCGTATTCATTGGCGTTTGGTGTCCCTTTGAGTCGAAATAATCACAGGTCATCTTGTTGTAATCCCTGAAAGGCACGTTCAGGTCGAAGTTATCGTTCAAGGTGTCATAGATTTCCTTGACCTGATCAAATAAAACCTGTGCTTCAGGCGTGGTGTAACCAAGGCTCCAGGTACGGGTGAAATCGTAGTAATAACCGCCGCCAGCTTCAGCCGGATAAATATCGAAGACGATGGTCTGACCGAGGCGCATCAGGTCGGCTGGGTTGCCCGCCGAATGTGGTACGCCGGCATCCCGCCCAATCGCAAAAATGAATCCAGAGGGAAGTTCCGCGCCATGCTCGGAAACCCATAACCGGATCTTCGAGTGGACGTCACCGACTGTGAGCGGCGTCCCATCTTCTTTCAACAAAACTTCATCTTCGCGCACATCGCATGAGGTGAGATACTCGCGAGTTCTATTCACAACCGATGTGGTCACCTTGCCCATCTTGCGGATGCGCTCGACCTCGTTTTCATCCTTGGTCTCCATGGCATGCAGGAAGATCGAATCCTCCCGCGCATCACCGACAAACTCGATGCCCGGCATTAGCTTCTGCAGATGGGTCAACGTGCCAAACACGGTACTGACATCGTAATGGCCATAAACGCCAACCCGCCCGCTTGTTACGCCAACTTCGGCGAACATTTGTTGATAACGTAATGCGCTCGCGAGCAGCAAGTCGCCGCCCGCCCTTTTCAATATCTCGTTGTAATCATATTTACTGTAGGGGATCAATTTCAATCCGCTCTTTGCGGCCTCGTCCCGCTCCATGTCGTTGAAGAAGTACACAGGCTCTTCGCCTCGCTTTTTGAGGATGGTGGCGTGGCTGACATGCCCGCCGCCGGTAAGGTAATACATGGGCGGATTGTTCTCGGCGTTTCCGAACACAATGAATGC
>CAZYLM010000171.1:0-5996 GCA_964648645.1 uncultured Anaerolinea sp. | reverse complement strand
GCGGTCAACGGGTGATCTCCGGTGATCATGATAGGCCGAATTCCCGCCGCTTTCGCAACGGCCACCGCATCCTGCACTTCAGAGCGCGGGGGGTCGATCATGCCAAACAAACCCACCAGAGTGATGTTCTGCTCAAGGTCGGTCTGGATGATCTCCGGGATGGAGTTCATCAAGCGGAAGCCGACGCCGAGCACGCGCATGCCCTTTCTGGCAAGACGTTCATTCGCCGCTTCGATCCGGGACCTCCAGCTGTCGTCGAGCGGAACGGACTTTCCATTCGCCCAGATGTGGCTGGTGATATCGAGCAGTCCATCCACACCGCCTTTGGTGAATGCGATATAACGTGTATCGCCCACTTCCAAACCGGAGAGCACATCGGGGTCATAACTTGCAAGATGATGAACAGTGGTCATGCGCTTGCGTTCCGAGTCAAAGGGCAGTTCGGCTGTACGCGGAAAGGATGAATCGAGGGATGACTTCCAATAGCCCATCTTGGCGGCGGCTACGACCAGGGCGCCTTCGGTCGGGTCGCCCATGGTACGAAAGCGGTCATCGCCTTCGTCCACGAGTTTGGCATCGTTGCATAATGCGCCACCGATCGCTGTCAGCGAGAGGGAGGATTGGACCGGGGAACCCAGCCCACGGGAGGCATGAAGCGAACCGTCGCGGGCTACTTCGCCGGTCAGATCGATCGCATGTTCAGCCACATCCAGAACGACAACCGTCATCCGATTTTCGGTGAGAGTCCCGGTTTTATCCGAGCAGATGACTGTGACCGAGCCAAGCGTTTCGACAGCAGGAAGTTTGCGGATGAGCGCCTGACGCTGTAGCATACGCTGCGCGCCGAGCGCAAGGGTAATGGTAACGACAGCGGGCAGACCTTCCGGCACGATGGCAACGGCAACGCTGACCGCCGTTAGCAGCATATGTTTGATCTCATCGCCGCGAAAAAGTCCCATAATAAAGATCAACGCCGCGATGCCCACGCCAATGAATGCCAGGGTTTTGCCAAGCGAGTCAAGCCTGCGTTGAAGCGGAGTTTGCTCTTGCTTAACAGCTTGGATCATATCCGCGATCTTGCCAAGTTCGGTCTTCATCCCGGTGGCAACGACGAGTGCAAGCCCGCGCCCCTGCGTGATGACAGTGCCCATATATGCCATGTTACGGCGGTCGCCAAGCGGAAGTTCCTCAGCAGATACGGCAGCCGTGTGCTTTTCGATGGCATCCGATTCGCCGGTGAGCGCGGCTTCCTGAATGCGCAGGTTGACCGCTTCGAGCAGGCGCAGGTCGGCAGGAATGACATTGCCGGTTTCAAGTTGAATGATGTCGCCGGGCACAAGTTCGCGCGCAGAAGTTTCCTGTAATTTGCCATCGCGCACCACGCGCACATTCGGTACCGACATTTTCTTGAGCGCGGCTATGGCTTGTTCGGCGCGGTATTCCTGGATAAACCCAAGCAGGGCATACAAAGCCACAATCGAGAGAATGGCAATGGTATTCTTGGTATCACCAAGCAAACCCGCCACGACCGCCGCCGCGATGAGAATGAGCACCATCGTCGCGGTGACTTGCTCCCATAGAATTTGAAGGGCGGTGCGCCCGCCGCGTTCAACGAGTTCGTTCGCACCCATTTGCGCCAGGCGGCTCTTTGCCTCCTGAACCGTTAATCCCGACTCAAAGGATGAGCCGGTTTCATGTATCACATTTTCGATCTCGAGCGTATGCCAGTTCATTGATTTGTATCCGTGGTTTTGATGGTCTTGAACCATTTGATTGCAGCCAATTGTTCGCGGAAATGATACGCCAGATAGACAAGAATGGCAAACGTACCAAACGCGAAGACAAACGGCAGGTGGGTTTTGATGTATTCGCTGATCAGGATCCACTCATGACCGAGAACGTAACCGGCGCCGATGAGAAGCGTACACCAGACATACGCGCCGATGAAAGTGGCACCGAAAAATTTCGGAAAAGGGATCTTTGCCAGCCCGGCGGGGATGCTGATCAATGTGCGCACACCGGGGATGACGCGCCCGATCAATACCACACCAGAACCCCAACGGTGCATCTGGTCCTCGGCTTTCGCGATCAACTCAGTTTTGATATGAAAGAATTTTGCAAAGCGATCGATCATTGGGCGACCGCCAATACGCGCCACCCAGTAGGTGATGGATGCGCCGATGGCGCTCCCAAACCCGGCATACAAACCCGCCAGGGGGATGAATGCGGGCGATATGCCGTGGCGTTCAATCAACATCCAGCCTGCAAACGCGAGGATGATCTCGCTCGGTGTGATCCCGGTCGCATTCTCGAAGACCATCAAGCCAAAGACGCCCGCCCAGCCGAACTGGTCGAAGATGGTTTGTAAAGCGGAAAGGATGACACTTTCGATTTTGTCGAACATTCGTTACCTCGTTACTCAGACCTGACAAGTCTTTCCATAAAATAATAAGACCACCGTCAAGAACATTGACGATGGTCTTGCCTTTTCAGAACAGCCGGTGGCGTTTCAAGCCACGTATTGACGACTGTGCTACCCGCTCTGCGGGCGGCTACTCCCCATCGGAGTATGGCGCAAGTATATGCGTAATACCGTTTTTGTGGATAAGAAACCTCTTATCTAGGATGACAACACTGATCAATTTAAAGCCATCAAACGCGAGGTTTGCAAGGCGGTGCGGATCATCAGGTATTCGGTGATGTTTTCAGCAGTCACGATCCCAACCAATTGGCCCGAGTGTGTCACAGGCAGGGTCGGGTACCCCGATTCCTGGATCTTCATCAAGGCAACCTCGACCATGTCGTATGAATCCACGTGAGGCGGGTCTTTGCGCATGACCGCCGAAATGGCAATGTTCTGCCCGTGCCGGGTCAGCGCAGCAAGGAAATCATCCCGTGTCATCACACCAACGGTTGAGCCGTTATCATCAATGACGAGGAAATCATGCTGGGAACCTGCCAGGATCAACTGTGCCATGCGCGAGAGCGGGTCACGCGGCGAAAGGCTTTTGTAGTCGGTCAACATGGCTCGCCCCACAGGGATGCCACTGATGACGTTCTTCATCTGAACTGCACTGGCTTCCTGTGAAGCACCGATCCAAACGAAGAATGCGATGAATAGCAGGAAGGGATTGGAGAACAACCCAACGAACCCAAATACAAGCGCCAATCCCTGCCCGATGGCAGCCGCCACCTGCGTCGCACGGACATAATCCATGCGCATGGCAAGCAAAGCCCGCAGCACACGTCCACCGTCCATGGGAAAGGCAGGGATGAGATTAAACAACACCAGCGACATGTTGACCGTCATCACCCGTTCGAGAAAATTACCCGAGGCAACACCCAACTCTGAAAGCGGCACCAGGTCCCCGGTCACGAAAAGGACCGCAAAGAGAACTGCCGCAATGACGATGTTCACAGCAGGTCCCATTAAAGCCACCCATAATTCCTCGATGGGCTTTTCCGGCATCCGCTCCAAACGGGCCACACCGCCGATCGGATAGATTGTTATATCGCGCGTTTTGATCCCATACTTCCGCGCCGTGAGGGCATGACCATATTCATGCAGGATCACGCACGCGAACAAGGCGAGAATAAAACCGATGCCTGAGAGAACGTTCAACCAGCTCTGGTTATCGATCCAATGACTTAATCCAACCCACCCGATCAACAGCAGAAAGGTGGCATGGATGTAGACATCGATCCCTGCAAATGTTCCAAGTTTCCATTGCCATTTCATATTTTGCTCCTTGATAAACTGGCGACATTGTAAAATGAATTTATTAGAAAAATGTTATAAAAATGTCGAAAAAATCTATCAAGAACTATCAGGATGAAAACCCGCATCAGACTCCGCCCGGGCCTGCACCAGACCACATGCCAAACTCAACGCCGATAAAAAATCGCCTGCCTCTGAGGCAGGCGATTTCCAACGATCCAACTCAAGATCTGCCAAACAACCAACTACTTCACCATTCCCATTTCCTTGCCAGCTTGATAGATCACATCCATGGCATATTCGATGTCTGCCGGTTCGTGGGCGGCAGTGACCGTTGCCCTCAACCGCGACATGCCTTCCTGAACCGCAGGGGATACAACCGGCAGGACGAAAACATCTTTTTCCTGGCAGCGTCTGGTCAGATCGAAGGCTTTATCGTCCGTCCCGCATAATACAGGAACAATAGCCGTTTCTGTTAGGAGGGTATTGAAGCCCATGCTTTTCAGCCCGCCGATGAATTGCTGGGTGTTGGCATTCAAGCGTTCGATGCGGTCGGGTTCGTCGAGAATGACTTTGAAGGCTTCATTCGCGGCGGCGGCTTGAGCCGGGGGTAATGCCGCAGAGAAGATGTAGGCGCGGCTGGCATGTTTCAAATATGTGATGATCTCCTTGCTGGTCGCTACATACCCGCCGACCGAGGGGATGGTCTTGCTCAGGGTTCCCATCTTGATGTCGACCGAACCAAACATATTGAAGTGTTCTTCGATGCCAGTGCCGGTCTTTCCGAGCACACCCACCGAGTGGGCTTCGTCGATCATCAACCACGCGTTATATTTTTTGCACAACGCCACAATGCCAGGCAGGTCGATGATATCGCCGTCCATGCTGAAGACGGAATCCGCGACCACCAATTTGGTGGCTTCTGCAGGAGCGTTCTTCAACAACCCTTCGAGATGTTCCATATCATTGTGCTTGAAGCGGCGGAACTCCGCACCGGACATCAAACACCCGTCCACGATGGAGGCATGATTCAATTTGTCGGAAAATACATAATCACCACGACCCATCAGGGACGAGATGACGGTCAGGTTGGTGGCATACCCCGACGAATACGTCACAGCCGCTTCGGCATGTTTGAAATTGGCGATGGTCTCTTCCAGCTCCGTATGGATGGAGAGCGTCCCAGCCAACATGCGCACACCGTTGGTGCCGGTACCAAACTTATCGACAGCCTTTTTAGCGGCTTCGTTGATGCGCGGATGCCCGACCAGCCCGAGGTAACTGTAGGAGGCGTACATGCCCATCTCGCGTCCGTTCACCCGGACCTTCATCCCCGGCAGGATCTCCGCCACAGGGATGTTGTAGTAATAAAGGTTGTTTTCTACCAGCCTTGCCTTCCGCTCTGTGAAGGCGCGGACGCGCCGGGTCAGAGAGTCGTTTGTGTTGTTGAAATCCATATGTTGCCTCCAAAAGAGATTGCGCAAGTTTAGTCGAGGGAAATGTTTCTGTCTAGTTGATTTTAAATATTGTAGGTCATGCTTTAAGCGTGACCTACTTTTCTACCCTGCCAGCCGTTTCAACTCAGCCTCGTCGATGATCTTTACACTGAGCGATTTTGCCTTCTCGAATTTCGAGCCGGGGTTTTCACCGAGGACCAGATAACTGGTTTTCTTGCTGACGCTGTCGGTCACTTTGCCGCCGTTGGTTTCGATGAACTCTTTTGCATCGTCGCGCGAGAAGTTGGGCAGTGTGCCGGTGACCACAAAGGTCAATCCCGTAAATACCCCTTCTTTCTTCTTGTCATCTTTTTTCATCTGTGGGTCAACACCTGCGGACTTCAACTTCTTTAATAACTTCTGATTTGCCGGGCGCGCGAACCAATCCACAATGGATTCGGCAATGTTCGGTCCAACGCCTTCGATCTGCTGGAGTTCGTCGGCAGTTGCCTTCGATGATGCGGAGAGGTTGCCATACACCCGCGCCAGGTCGCCCGCCATGACCTCGCCCACGCCATGGATCCCCAACGCCGCGATGAGGCGGTTCAAACTCTGACCTTTTGCTTGTTCGATGGACCCAAGCAGATTCTCCGCCTTTTTATCGGCAAAACCTTCCAAACCCAGCAATTGATCTTTTTTCAGCGTAAATAAATCCGCCACATCCTTGACCAAGCCTGCTTCGATCAATTGCTCCACGATCTTGATGCCCAGCCCCACAATATCCATTGCGCCGCGCGAGACGAAGTGCTCCACGTTGCGGACGAGCTGCGCCGGGCAGGCGG
>CAZYLM010000170.1:0-6007 GCA_964648645.1 uncultured Anaerolinea sp. | reverse complement strand
GGATGCCTCAACTTCCGCAGCGCTTTCGCCTCGATCTGGCGGACGCGCTCGCGGGTCACGTCGAAGTAACGGCTGACTTCCTCCAACGTATGCTCGCGTCCATCCTTGAGACCGAAGCGCAGTTCGAGCACATCGCGTTCACGGTCTGAGAGTGACGCCAAGGCATGCTGGATCTGTTCGCGCAGCATCTCACGGGCGGCGGCATCCATGGGAGAAGGCGCGTCTTCATCCTCGATGAAGTCCCCCAAAGCGCTGGACTCGTCATCCCCCACCGGTCCCTCGAGAGAAATGGTCTCCTCCGCTGAACGTAATGCGCGGTTGACCTTTTGTGTGGCAGTCTCGAGCTTGCGCTGCAACTCCGGGCTGACAGGCTTATTCTCGGCGTGCGCCCGCAGAATGGATTGCACATCCACCGCCGAAAGATAACCTACCTCGAGGGCAATATCTTCATTGGTCGGCTCGCGCCCCAAAATCTGGGTAAGGTGACGCTGCGCTCGTAAAATGCGTGAGATGGATTCAAACAAATGCACAGGGATGCGGATCGTCCGCGCCTGCTCGGCAATCGAACGGTTGATGGACTGGCGGATCCACCAGGTGGCGTAGGTGCTGAATTTGAATCCGCGCCGCGGGTCGAACTTGCCGATGGCACGCAGCAAGCCCATGTTCCCTTCCTGAATGAGGTCAAGCAATGGAATACCGCGTCCCAGATACCGCTTTGCAACGCTCACCACCAGCCGCAAATTCGCGCGAACCAGGGATTGCTGCGCCTCCTGGGCGCGGTTGCAGGCGGCATCCATCTCGGCGCTCAGTTCCTCCTGTGACGGCAGGTTGCGGAACAACGTCCGCTGGGATGGGAAGCCGTGATAGGCGCGAAGGTGGGTCAACAACCATTCCGCATAATTGAAGGGCAACAGGTACATGCTCAGGAATGCACTATAGGCGTGCCGTGCGAGGTTGTCCCACAGGTGATTGCCCCCCCACTGACCGTTATCGAGGTAGGCACGCAGATAGGATGGAGAATCAAACTCCCAGCCGGCATGAAGCGACTGCGCCTCAGCCAGAAGAAGAGGCAGGTTCGGCAGGTCATACTCAAGGCGTTCGGTATCCTCGATCAACCTATCCCACGAGGTTAGCATCTCAGAGATGATGGCGTGATAGTTCGAAACCGCCTGCGAAACCCCTTTGCGTTGTTTCAGCCCCTTCAAGGTGGAGACGAGGCGTTCCCCCTCGATCAGGGTGGCGAGGCGGAACTCGCTGTCTGCAGCGAGCAATTTCACCTGCCCGATCTCGCGCAGGTACAAACGCACCGGGTCCTCGCCCGATTCGGAAGCTATATGGGCATGCAGGTCGATCTCATCCCCGGACTCCTCCTCCTGCTGCGAGAGAATGGAATCATCCGGTTCGATGAAATCATCGCCAGAATCATCCGACACTGAAACGCGCCCGCCCAGCGCTTCCAACACAGTATGCACCGCAAGCGCCGGCTGCGCGTTTTGCGTTTTTGTGGCTTGAGCTTTTGGATCTTCTTTTTTCCCCTTCATGGTTTTCTTCGGCATTTTTTTCGTTGCTTTCTTTCCCGTTTTTGCAGGAGACATTTTGTCTTCCTTTCCAAGAACTTCGCAACCTGTATCTTGAAATGCTATGACTGCCGTTTCGATAACTTTGACTTCGCCTGGTCCAACCCGCGCAGCAGGCGGGTGAACTGGATCGTCTGCTCCTGGTACAGTTTAATATTCTCACCGCCTGCCTGTTGTTCATCCTCCTGCATAAAACGCAATTGATTGACGGTCGTCATCGCATGCGTTCGCCTCAGGTCCAAAAATCGGGCAAGCAGGTCGTCCAACATCCGGTCATCGAGCACATCGAACTTGTCGGTCTGCGCCTGAAGTTCGTTCGTCAACGGAGCCAATGCCTCGGGCATCTGCGAAAGGACGAACTGCCCATGATCCTTTTCATCCTGCCCCATCGCCTGACGCAAAACTCCGAACAACAACTGATGGTCAGTATACTCGAAATCCTCGACCGCCAAAGCGCTCAAACCAACCTCTTCGAGCCTGCGGTCCAACCGGTAGAGCAACTCCGGCTTGCGAAGCAAAACACCCAGGCAATGTGCTTCGATGTTCTTCCTTGGATGCAACGCCACAGGTGCGGATTCCACACTGCGGCTTGATTCCTGGACCCTTGGCTTGCGTCTCACAACCGGGATCCGGGGCTGGGCAGCCATCAGGGAGCGTTCATCCACCCTCAGCATCCTCGCCAGCGCCTGACGGTACGTATCGCGCTCGAGCGGACTCCCCAGATCATCGATCAGTGGCAGGATCTGCGCCGCGATCTGATCCTTGACCTTCGGGTCGTTGAGGTTCTGCCCGGCGGTCAATGTTTCCATCACATGCGTCACGATGGGCTTGGCGTTCTCGATCAGCCTGCCCCACTCGGTCTTATCGCGTGCCACGATCTCATCCGGGTCCAGATCATCGGGCATGGTCGCCACACGCAGGTCAGCCTGGAGGCGGGATTCATTCCTCAACAAGCCGCGCGCATCGAAAGCAAGTTCCCCTTCCTTGTCCATTGCGGACCGGGCGGCATCCAGACCGCGCAGGACGGCTTTCTGCCCGGCAACATCCGGGTCGAGCGCAAGAACGATCCTGCGTGTGAGCCGCTTTAGCAATCTCAGCTGGTCCTCGGTCAGGGCCGTGCCCATCGGCGAAACGACATTCTCGAACCCCGCCTGATGCAAAGCGATCACATCGAGATAACCTTCGACGATCACCGCCTGGTCTGCGGCACGGATGGGCTTCCTCGCCCGGTCCAACCCGTAGAGCAGATGCCCCTTGATAAAGATGGCCGTTTCAGGCGAATTCAAAAATTTCGGAATATCATCCGGGTCGACAATGCGCGCGCCGAAACCAGACATGCGCCCCTGCTCGTCGCGAATGGGGATCATGATGCGGTTGCGGAACTTGTCATAACGCCTGCCATCGTCGCGCTCAGTAAGTAAACCTGCATCCATCAGGTCCTGCTCGAGATACCCGCGCTGCGTGAAATGCTTGAGGGCGTTGTCGTACCCAGTGGGTGCAAAGCCCAAACCGAAGGTCTCGATGGTGGCGTCGGTCAGACCGCGTTTCTCACGCAGATATGAAAGGACCTGTTCATTCCCGAGCAGCTGACTGCGATAATAAATGACCGCGTCTTCAAGCAATTTGCGGAGGTGCTCGTAGGCTTCTTTTTGCTGGGGGGTCTCGCGTTGATACTCCTTCACCTCCACCCCGGCGCGGAGGGCGAGCTTATTCAATGCCTCTTTGAAGTCGACCCCTTCACGCTTCATCACGAACTTGAATATATCCCCGCCTTCATTGCATTGCCCAAAACAGCGCCACGTCCCGGTTTCGGGCCAGACGACGAAAGCCGGCGTATGTTTGTTATCGTGGAACGGACAAAAACCGGTCATGTTCCGACCGGCTTTACGCAATTTGACCCCCGCCTCAGAAACGAGGTCGACGATGTCTATTTTGGCTTTGATCTCGTCTATTGTAGACATAAGTTAAATGAATTATACCCAGCGCGGCGCAAATTGCGCTTTTAAATAACGGGAAAGCGCAATTTGCCTGCACTGAACGCAGGTCCGCGCGTGACCGTGAGCATTATATACGCTTGGCTGGATGGACCTGCAAATGAAAACCTTTATCAAAGAAGCAAGGGACATATTCTTTTAGCCGCTCTCCCATTAAAACAAAACAGGGCAGTCTCATACACTGCCCTGCCGGCTTTTAGTAAATTTACAAATCGCCCGAACTCCCTTTCGAGTCACAATCATGCCCACCATCACCGGGGTCCTGATAGGGTTCCAATTGGGGAGCTTGTTTATCTTTGGACTGGTCCGCGAACGGATTCGATAGATTGCCGCTGAGCATATACATGCCTACGCTGTCGCCGCCAGAGGCAGCTGACAAGGCTTTTACGCTCATATAGGTTCCGGCAATGATCACAAGGGCTAATGCCGCGACGAGAACAATACGAATGGCGATTCTGGACATGTTTTCTCCTTCTCTCACTTCTTCGCTTCGGTCTTAAAGCGAAGCACTAAATGAAAACGGCGCTTCCCCAACTGGAATGAGAAAAATTATACCCAAACTTGTCCGATTTGAAGAAAAGCTAATTTCCCCTTAATTTAGAAGCTATTGGATGCGCATCATCTCACTGACCAACTGTTCCAGATTGTTGTAGTCGAGCGCGCCGCTGGCGATATAAGTAATGACGCCGCTCGGGTCCACAAAGACATGGGTCGGGAAGCCCCTTAGACCATATTGTGCGGCAACCTGGCTGGTGGAGTCATCGAGGATCGGGAAGGTCAGTCCTTTGTAGTCCTTATATTTTCGAGCAAGGTCTGCATTTTCGCCCACGTCCAGACCGAGGACCATCACTCCATCGTCACGATAATTTTTGTAGATCGCCTGGATGTCATCCGTTTCATCGTTGCAATATGGGCACCAGGTCGCCCAGAAATATATGATGACACCATTCCCTTTGTAATCGCTCAGGCGGACCTTCGAATTATTGCTGACATCCACAAGACTGAAATCCGGCGCATAGTAGCCGGGGCTGGTCCCAACCTTGCTCCCGGCGACCGCTGTCTGCAAGGCAGGCAGATCATTGGGGGTGTTGATGGTTATGGTTGAAAATGCCGGGACGAACGTCATGGTGGGAGCCGGAGTCGGTGAGATCGTGGGAGTCCATGTGGGCGGAAGAGAAATCTCGGAAGAGCGAGTGGCAGCTGGGGCAAGAGGCGAAGCCATTCCCCGATTCAAGAACATTACCCCACCCAACCCGACCAAAGCCAAGGCAAAACAACCCATCACCCCAAGGACGATATATTGCACCGTTGCGCTTTGCTTCCTGGGGCGCGGAGCAACCGGAACAGTTTTAAAGGGTTGGACCGGTCGAACCTTCTGTAACTTCTCGAGGCGCGCAAGGGCGGCGGAGTGAGACGGCTTGAGCTCCAAAACCTTTTCGACGCATTCGATCTGTTCCTGCGGGTCGCTTGCGGCATAGCTCAATGCCCACCAGGCCCGGGCAGAGTCGCGATGCCGGTGAAGATAATCCTCCAACAGTGCACTGGCCTGCCCATGCCTGCCCTCGCGCAGCATTTGCTCGGCATGTTCCAATAATTGTTCATCCGATTGCTGTGTCATGCATTCCTCCAAATCGATAAAGAACGGTCATTACCCGCTCTTCTCCCTCAGTATCGACGGACTCGAAAGTCTTTCAACCTTCGAGGTGATCGGATTGCAGTTAAAAGCCTTCGAGATGACTCAAGTCGGCGATGCCTGCGGAAAGCGCAGCGATGCTTTGCAGCAAGCCAAGGCGGTTCTGCTTCACTTTCTCATCCTCTGCCATCACCAGTACTTTATCGAAGAAGGCGTTGATGGATGGAACGAGTTTGACGACGATCTCCAGGAACTCGTTGACTGTTGTCGGTTGGCGGTTGGCGGATTCTTGGATGGCTTTGAACAACGCCTTTTCTTCCGCCTCGACCAGGATTTTCTCATTGACCTTGAAAGATTCTTTTTGGTCGCGGGTGATGCGGACGCAGCGCGCATATCCGGGCAGGATCGTGGACCAGTCTTCGCGGCTCGTCCATGCCGATAACTGCTTCACCGCCCGAGCCGATGCCGCCGGGTTAGCAGATTGTTGAGCGAGCACGGCTTCGACCACGTCGTGTTTGTAACCCGAGTCTTTCAACGCCACGGCGAGACGTCCTTTGATGAAGTCCAGAATTTTTTCCTGCGCTTCGGCGTTGACCTCGATGGGTTGGGTTTTGGCAGAGAGCTTGACCGCCAGCGCAAGGTCGAAGTCCGCATCGTGTTCGATGAGCGGCTGGACGATGCCAATGGCAGCGCGGCGCAGACCGAAAGGATCCTTCGCGCCGGTGGGAGCCAGCCCCGCGCCGAACAAGCCGACCAAAGAATCGAGACGGTCGGTCAATGCCACGACCAGACCTTCCTTGGTC
>CAZYLM010000169.1:0-6118 GCA_964648645.1 uncultured Anaerolinea sp. | reverse complement strand
TGGTTCGGGCGTGGACAGGGCAAACGCGTCAGCCGTCAAGGCTTGCTTAAGGCTTGCGGGAAGGCGCACACAGCCATAAAGTCCAGCCTGAGGCGGACGCGAGAAGAAGATTTGGGCAAAACAACAGTATATCCGCTTGATTACGTTTCCGACCTAAGGGCGAAGTCGGCGCTGAGCGGCTTTTCCGCTATGTGACCGGGCATTTTGAGGAGCACGAACGGGCGCTGCGGAAAACCAGCCTGTAGCTTGTCTTACAATCTGGTATAATCTCGCCCCGTGACTGGTCCTGCCGACGGTTTAAACGCTATCGGCACGGAGACCTGCGAAGTGCGGCGCAAGTTGCCGCCAATATTTATAGAAAGGAGACGCATACGTCATGCCGCTCGCAAAGGAAGTTAAGACAAAGGCGATCGAAGGATTTCATCGCCATGAGAAAGACACCGGGTCACCTGAAGTTCAAATCGCGATTTTGACCAACCGCATCACTCAGTTGACCGAACACTTGCGCAACAACAAGCAGGATCAATCCTGCCGCCGTGGTCTGCTCAAGTTGGTGGGTCAGCGACGCCGCTTGCTCACCTACCTGCGCCAGAGTAACTATCAGTCGTACTTGAACGTAACTGAAAAGTTGAACCTGCGCCGCAAGTAAGAGATTTAGACCCTAAAGGTCTTCGTGACCTTTAGGGTCTTTTTAACCCGCTGTCAGGAATTGAATAGCGCGAACGACCGTTGTCGTTCCCACTCTTCAGTCCCTGACCCGAGGCGGGAATTTAATGGGGCGAGTGGATATTCGCCCAATTTAGGAGACAATTAAATATGAAACCCGAAGGTAAACGATACACAGCCGTCGTTGGGAACAAGACGGTGACCATCGAGACGGGTCGCTTAGCCGGCCAGGCTGGCGGCGCTCTTACGCTTGGAATCGACGAAGCCATTGTGTTCGCCTCCGCCACCATGGGCGGCGTCCGTGATGGGATCGATTTCTTCCCCCTGAGTGTGGAATACGAAGAAAGACTTTACGCAGGAGGAAAGATCCCCGGCTCTTTCTTCCGCCGGGAAGGACGCGCCTCGACCGAGTCGATCCTCACCGCAAGGTTGACCGACCGACCTTTACGCCCACTCTTCCAGGATGGCATGCGCAACGAAGTGCAGGTCATCATGTATTCGTTCTCATCCGACGGCGTGAATCCGTTGGATATTCTTGCCATCAATGCCGCATCCGCCGCGATCATGATCTCTGACATTCCCTGGGGCGGACCTGTCGGCGCGGTCCGTGTTGGGCGTGTGAACGGCGAGTTCGTCATCAACCCGACCTTTGCCGAGGTCGAAGCCTCAGACCTCGACCTGCGCATTGCAGGCACCAAGGACGCCATTCTCATGGTGGAGTGCGGCGCGAACGAAATTCCCGAAGATGTGATGGTGGCTGCGCTCGAACTCGGGCACAAATCCATCCAGCCGATCATTGAACTGCAACTCCAGATGGCAGCCGAGATCGGCAAACCCAAACGGGAAGTAAAACTTTACATCCCAAGCGATGACATCAAGAAAAAAGTCTTCGACCGCGTCAGCGGACCGATGAATGAATTGCTCGATAAGCCGCTCTCCAAAGTGGAGTTTTACACCGGCATGAGCACCATAAAAGAGGCTGCCGAAGCCGAATTTTGCACGGTCCCTGAGGGCGCAAACCCTGCAGATTACATGAAGGTCAACGAATTCCGTGAGGGATTCGAATTGGCGGAGCAGGCAGTCGTTCGCGAGCGGATCCTTTCCATGGGCAAACGCCCCGATGGACGCAAACCGACCGAGATCCGCCCCATCTGGTGCGATGTGAACGTGTCGCCCCGTGCGCATGGGACCGGTCTGTTCACCCGTGGCGAGACGCAGATCCTCTCTTTCGCCACGCTTGCCACTCTGGGTGAAGCCCAGGAGTTGGATAACCTCTCCCCCGTCAAGACCAAGCGCTACATGCATCACTACAACTTCCCGCCGTTCTCGACCGGCGAGGTAAAGCCCCTTCGCGGCCAGAGCAGGCGCGAGGTCGGGCATGGGGCGCTGGCAGAACGCGCACTTGAACCTGTGATCCCCAATGAAGAAACTTTCCCATATGCCATCCGCGTCGTGTCTGAGGCATTATCTTCCAACGGCTCGACCTCGATGGGGTCGGTCTGCGGTTCGACCCTTGCCCTCATGGATGCGGGCGTGCCCATCAAGGCTCCTGTTTCCGGCGTGGCGATGGGTTTGATCACTGACGATTCCGGTCGTTACCAAATCCTGACTGATATTCAGGGAACCGAAGACCACCTGGGTGATATGGACTTCAAAGTCGCGGGAACGTCCGCGGGTATCACTGCGTTGCAAATGGACATCAAAATCTCGGGCTTGAGCGCGCAAATGATGAAGGAAGCGCTCGAACAGGCTCGGGTAGCCCGCATGTCCATCATGGACAAGATGCTGGCTGTGCTTGGCGAATCGCGCAAGGAATTGAAGCCGCACGCTCCGCGCATCATCACCGTCAAGATCCCGGTCGATAAGATCGGCGCGTTGATCGGACCCGGCGGTAAGAACATCCGCGCCTTGCAGGAAGAGACCGGCGTAACCATCGACGTGGAAGAAGACGGCACCGTCTACATTGCCTCGACCGATGGTGTAGGCGCAAAAATCGCGCAGGAACGCGTTGAGTCCCTGGGCGAGTCGGTGGTGGCTGGCAATATTTACACCGGCAAGGTCGTGCGCATCGAAGCCTTTGGCGCGTTCATCAATATTCTGCCCGGCGTGGACGGTCTCGTCCACATCTCGCAGCTCGACAGCGAGCGCGTTGAAAAGGTGGAAGACATTTGCGGCATGGGCGATGAGTTGACTGTCATGGTCACCGATGTGGATGCAAATGGCAAAGTGCGTTTGTCACGCCAGGCCGTACTCGAAGGCTGGACCCTCGAAGAAGCCCGCGAGAAAGACAAGGGCGGTGGTGGTCGCAGCGGGGGCGGCGGGCGTGGAGGCCCACGCAGGGATGGCGACCGGGGCGGGCGCGGTGGTGATCGCAGGGGCGGGCGGGATCGTCGCTAAAGAATACCCAAACCTCCGAAGTCGTAACAGGCTTCGGAGGTTTTTTTATTAGAACTCTTGCAAAAGTCTATTTTGTAAGAGAGGCCACAGAGAAAATGAGTTTTTATATCTTTCTCAAAGGCCTCTGTGAGCTCTGTGGCTGGTTCTATCTACAAATGCAAGATACCTATTCAGGAATCGAATCAAACGAGTTTAAAAAATAACTTTATCTTTAGAGGAACCCGATGAATTACAAACATGTGCAATCGCCGGTCGCCGGGGTCATGATCCGCCCGCACCATTTTTCCTCCAATCCCGAAACCGCTGTCGACAATGCGTTTCAATTTACCCATACCGACCTCGACCCGGAACTCGTTGCAACCCGTGCGCGCGATGAGTTCGACAGGGTTGTCGAGAAACTCACCCACGAGGATGTAAAAATCCATGTCTTTGAAGATTACGGTGAATTCGAAACCCCCGATTCGGTTTTCCCAAATAATTGGTTCTCGACCCACCACGGCGGGCGTGTCGCCATCTTCCCCATGCACAGTCCCAGCCGCAGGCGCGAACGCCGGCATGATGTGATCGAGATGCTCAAATCCGATTACCGCGTACAGGAAGTGGTCGATTACTCCGGCCTGGAGTATGACCGCCTCTTTCTCGAGGGGACGGGGGCAATGGTCTTTGACCACCTTGAACGGATCGCCTATGTGGGCAGGTCCAACCGCGCCGACCCGGTCATTCTGGAGCGCTTTTGCACCACTTTCGGTTACGAGCCGATGGCATTCGACACCTCCGACCACAACGGCAGGCCCGTCTATCACACCAACGTCATCATGAGCATCGCCACTGAATACGCCCTGATCTGCCTGGAACTCATCTCCGATCCTCACCGCCGCAAGGAGGTTGAAGACCGCCTGACCAACAGCGGCAGGACGGTCATTAACCTGAGCCGGGAACAGGTCAACGATTTCGCGGGGAACGCCTTTGAAATGACCGGCTCGAAGCATCGCATCCTTGCTCTGTCGCAACGGGCGGCAAAAGCACTCACTAGGGACCAGGTCAAGATCATCGAGAAGAGTGCCAAACTTCTGCCGCTCGCCATCCCCACCATCGAACTGGCAGGCGGCTCGGTGCGCTGTATGATCGCAGGAATTCACCTGACAGCAAGATAAATTTTGAACGGGTAAGTAGTTATAATAAAAGTGGTCAGGTGGAAAAATTTACATTTCCGTCCTTGCCAGCGACTTCACACGACCTATTCTGGGTTTCATCGCCGAGACAATCTCCCCATAATGATCGAACAAGGATATTCCTCTCTATTTCAACCGGTAATTAAAACAGGAAGAAAAGACCGAAAATGACGGACCCGACCACTCAGGAGCTGGAAGCCCGGCTTGAAAGCACAACCGACCCCCAGACTCGGATCGATATCCTTTACGAGCTGTCCTGGGTCATTCATTTGGGAGACCCTCAACGCGGACGTTCGCTCGCGGAACAGGCGCTTGAACTGGCTTCCTCTGGAGAATATAAAGAAAGCCCATATCTTGTAGGGATCGCCGGCAGTCTGCGCACTCTGTCGGTGCTGAATTACGATTCAGGGAAGTATGACCTGGCGCTTTCCCAATCCATGCGGGCGCTCGAGATCTTGGAAGGGATCCCAAACCCCGGCATTGAAGTGAACCGACTCAAGGTCAACACCTACGCCAATATCAGTTGGATCTATCGTTGCCTGGCAGAGTATGCAACCGCCACAGAATACGGAATGAAGGGATTGAAGCTTGCCCAGGAACTTTCGGATCGCCGCCGCGAGGTGGGGATTCTCAACATCCTCAGCGTTATCTATGCCGAAGCGAACGACCCACAGGCTGCCGTGGAGATCGGTTTGAAAGTGGTCAAGGTCCAGCATGAAATTGGTCACACCGCCGGGGAATGCATTGCCCTTAATAATCTATCGCTTGCCTACCTGGACCTGGGAGATGGGACCAAAGCGCTGACAACCTGCCAGGAAAGCCTCGAACTCGCCAGGGCAAACAACCTTGAGACGGTGGAAACAACCGTTCTGAGCACCCTCGGGGAGGTCTACATCGGCATCAAAGACCTGGCTAGCGCCGAACCGGTTCTACTGGAATCGCTCGCCCGCGCGCGCAAAAATGACCTGGGGGCGGACGAGTTCCAATGCTTGTATCACCTCGGAAGGCTGAACAACGAACTGGGCAGGAAGAAAGAGGCGATCGACTATCTGCAGGACGGACTCGCCGTCAGCCGGGCATCCAATGACCGCCGCGGCGAATATCAATGCCATCAATTGCTATCCGAGATCTTCGAGAGCCAAAAAGATTTCGAAACTGCGCTGAAACACCACCAACTCTTTCACTCGGTCAAGGAGACCGTGTTTAACGAAGATTCGGCAAAACGCCTCATGGGGCTTCAGGTCAGTCATCAGGTTGAATCGGCAAGGAAGGATGCGGACATCCAGTTTTTGAAGAATATCGAATTGAAGCGCGAGATCGAGGAACGGAAGTTTGCCCAGGAAGCGCTCACAAAGCTGGCGGGACTGGACTCGCTGACGGGGGTGCTCAATCGACGCGAGTTCTTCAACCTGGGTGAAAACGAAGTGTCGCGGGCAGTCCAATCCGGTCAACCCCTTGCCGCCATCCTGCTCGACCTCGACCGTTTCAAAAACATAAACGACACATTCGGTCACGCTGTCGGGGACCAGGTGTTGATCGCAGCCACCCGGACAATTCGTGATAGCCTGCGTCAGGGAGAAATGATCGGCAGGTACGGAGGCGATGAGTTCGCGATCCTCCTGCCGGGAAGTACGCTTGAGCATGGGAGTCAGATCGCAGAACGCCTGCTTGAAAAATTGGCAAACCAGCTCGTCCCCACTAAAAAAGGAGCCATCCCGATCACGGCAAGTATGGGGATCGCGGAACTTAACCAGGCGACTCAAAAGACACTGGATGAATTGCTCGAGCTTGCAGACCAGGCGCTTTATGAAGCCAAACGCGCCGGGCGGGGTAAATTTTACGTCTACAGCGAACCCCAGGGGTCGCCTACTACTCAACCATAA
>CAZYLM010000168.1:0-6143 GCA_964648645.1 uncultured Anaerolinea sp. | reverse complement strand
ACGAACAGGACATCCCTCGGCACCGACATCCTTGACTTGCCCTGCATCATACTATCCAGTAATTGACGTGCGCGGGGTTCGGCATTGGTATGCAGGATGGCAAGGCGTTCCATCTCCCCCACTTCTAAAAGTTTAGCGAAAATAAATTCATCTGCCTGGCTAGTGGTGCGGTTGACCGCCATCGGTTTGACCTCGCCGTCGCGCAATTCCACCACCGGCTTGATGGAAAGCATCCCACCGATGTTGGCAACGACGGCTGGGATTCGTCCACTTCGCTTGAGATATTCCATCGTATCCAGCGCGGCGAAGACTTCTGACTTCTGTTTGGTCAGTTCAACGGCTTTGAGGACTTCCTTTATACCGAGTTCTGCGGCTTCTGCGGCGGCGAGAACCTGGAAGCCAATGCCCATCGAGAGCGAGCCGCTGTCCACACAGGTGATTTTGCCTGGGAAATCTTCCGCCGCGCGACGGGCAACATTCACAACACCCGAGAGTTTGCCCGAAACATGGATGGACAGGATATGGTCACAGCCGGAGTTTAGCAGAGACTGATACGGCGAGAGAAAATCTCCAATGGATGGTGCGGCAGTCGTCGCCGGGGTCTGAAGCGAAGGCAGGCGCGTATAAAACTCTTCGCGCGAGATACCGATCCCGTCCTTGTATTCATTGCCCTCAAAAATTAGAACCGTGGGCACCACCTGAATTTCATGTTGCTCGATGAGATAAGCAGGCAGGTCAGCAGTCGAGTCGGTGACGATTCCAAGTTTCATGGGCAAAGTTTAGCATAACTACAGGTGACAGTCACTTTGAAAGTGACTGTCACCTTATACTTTCCCCTTGACATACTGTGTATTACACAGTACAATGCGGTAAAGGATGAGATATGGCAAACATAGAATCTCTCGAAAATGTGGTCCTGGAGTTACGGCGCGGGGTGATCGTGCTGGCGGCGCTCAGCCAGTTGAGTTCGCCTGAGTACGGGTACTCGCTGCTGAAAAAGCTAGCCGACCTCGGCTTGGAAGTGGACCAAGGCACGTTGTACCCCCTCTTGCGCCGCCTGGAAACGCAGGGCTTGCTCGAGTCGGTCTGGAAGCTGGAAGAGGCACGCCCGCGCCGCTATTACGTTATCAGCACGGAAGGAAAGAAGCTCCTGCCGAAAATGAAAAAGGAATGGACAGGCATCGTCTCCGTGATGGATAAGATGCTCTCATAAGGAAAGGAAAGAATCATGAACCTGATCGATCGCTACGTTGCCGAAGTCGGCAAACACCTTTTGCTTGTAAAAGGTCGAAAAGATATAGAAAACGAATTACGCTCCACGTTGGAAGACATGTTGGAGGAACGCGCACAAGCGGCTGGCAAACCTGCTGATGAAGCCATGCAGATCGAAATGCTGAAGGAGTATGGCGCACCGCACAAAGTAGCGGAGACCTACAACCCCAACCCCTATTTGATCGGACCCCGCATCTACCCGTTCTTCACTTTCATCCTGAAGATCGTACTGTTCGCTGTGACCCTCGGTCTGGGGATCGCAACTGCCGTACAGATCGCCTCCAACTCTCCCATGTCGGCAGTCGAATTTCTCTCCGCCATGGGCAAGGGGCTTCTGAACATTCTCTCCGCATACATCGCGGCGTTCGGCAACCTGGCTGTGATCTTTGCGCTGATCGAACGTTACGCACCTGCCGCCCAATTCAACATCGACGAGAAAAAAGAATGGGACCCTGCTTCTTTGAAGAAAGAGCCGGAACCGCAGGGTTTAAAGGTCTGGGAACCGATCTTAGCCATCGTAGTGACCTTCATCGGTCTGAGCATCTTAAACTTCAACCCGCAGTTGATCGGTCTTTATTATCTCGATGGAAAGGAATGGAAGGTCCTGCCTCTGCTCACCGAAGCGTTCTTCCGCTGGCTGCCATTGATGAATATATCGGGCATCGGCGAGATCATCCTCAACGGATTGCTCTTACGCTCCGGGAAGTGGACGCCCAGCACCCGTCTGTTCTCCATTGGCATCAAATTGCTGCAGATCTTTACCATTGCAATGTTATTGATGGGACCACCCATTCTTGCAATCACCCCTGATATCCTGAGAACCGGGGGCATCACAGACCCTGACTCGGTCGAGGCTCTAAATCAACTTGCTCACACTGGCGTCAGAGTCGCATTAGGGCTGGGAATCTTCGGCTCAGTTGTAGAGATCATCAAATCCGTTTACAAGATGATCACACAGAAGTAATTGAAAGGTGAAGAGCATAATAAAAAGTGACAGTCACCTGCGAGGTGACTGTCACTTTAGTTGACTTGGAATCCTGAAGTTCTACTTCAGGATTTTTTTCTCCGAAAGTAGAACTTTCGGAGTCCTATTATTCAATCGAAAGAATGAACTGATAGTGCGGCTGACCGCCCTCCTGCACCTCGACCTCGAGGT
Source organism: uncultured Anaerolinea sp. (assembly GCA_964648645.1). Taxonomy (GTDB): domain Bacteria; phylum Chloroflexota; class Anaerolineae; order Anaerolineales; family Villigracilaceae; genus Villigracilis. Next base: position 3,715 of record CAZYLM010000168.1, on the reverse strand, counting down.
TGGAGTATTTCTCGCGCACAAGGTCGGCAATCCGATTGGCTTCGGCGTGAGGCATGTCCTCACCAATGAAAAGCGTGACGATCTCATGCTCGCCCGCTTCCGCTTTATCAAGCAGGTTCAAGACACCCTTCTCGACCGATTCGGAGGAGGCGACCAGTTTACCGTCCAACAGGGCTATCACCTGACCATCTTTCACCGTCACGCCATCGATCTCGACCGAGCGCGTTGCCACGGTGATCTCGCCGGTCTTCACGTTGCTCATTGCCCGGTTCATCTTTGCGGCAATCGCTTCCACATCCCCGGTGGGATCAAAAGAGAGCATCGCCGCAAGCCCTTGCGGAACAGTACGGGTCGGCACCACTTGAACGTTCTTGACCGTCACTTCTTTGGCTTGGTTCGCCGCCATCACAATGTTCTTATTGTTCGGCAAAATGATGACCTTGTCTGTCGGCAGGTTCTCGAACGAACCCAAAATATCCTGTGTCGAGGGGTTCATCGTCTGCCCGCCTGCAACTACAGAAGCCACCCCCAAACTCGCAAAGATGCGGCTGATGCCGGTACCTGGGGAAACGACAATTACAGCGATATTGCCCGGCTCCACAGTTGTAAACTGGATCTGTGAAGCCTTGCTTTTCTGAATATCATCCATCTGCGCCATCAGGTTTTCAATAGCGACCTTCGTCACCGTGCCGATACCCATGATGTAATCGATGGGCACATAGCGGTTCTCGGTCGGCACGTGGATGTGCATACGATACATCCCATCGCCCTCGCCCACCTGGATAGACGTGCCCATTTCTTCCAACTTGCCATAAAAGCCGTGCAGGTCGAGTTCGCCATTTGGCACAAAGTCCACGACAACTTCGTAATCCTGCCCCTCCTCCACTTCTTCCATCGCGCCTTCCAACCCCATGGCAGAGAGCGCCTGCACTTGCATGGTCGGAGTATCCAAAGACTCGCCATACACATGCCTCAACATACCTTCAAGGAAAAAGAACAGACCTTTGCCGCCCGAATCGACAACGCCTGCCTGTTTGAGGATGGGAAGAAGTTCAGGCGTCCCCTTGACCGCTTCATCTGCCGCTTGGACAGCCACCTCAAGCAGTTCGATCGCATCCTTTACAGACCCGGCAGCTGCCTCGACCGCGTTGGCAGTTTCTTTAATGACGGTGAGGATCGTTCCTTCCACCGGCTTGACCACGCCTTTATATGCCGTGTCTCGTGCTTCGCCCATGGCTTTGACAAACGATTCGATATCCAGGGTCTCGCGATCGTGAACCCCGCGGGAAAATCCGCGCAAAATCTGGCTCGAGATCACACCCGAATTGCCGCGCGCGCCCATCAACGCTCCCTTCGAAAATGCCGCCGCCATTTCCCCGAGATGATTCGAACCCTTATCCTTGATCTCGTTCCAGGCGGCCTGCAGGGTCAGGCTCATGTTCGTGCCTGTATCGCCGTCAGGAACAGGGAAGACATTCAAAGAGTTGACCACCTGCTGGTTGGTGCGGAGCCAGGTCATCCCGGCTTCCATGAGGCGTTTGAATGCCTGCCCGTTAATCGTACGTTTACGAAGTTTCTCTACCCGCGCGGTATCGATCGCCATGTATCGCTTCTCCTAATCCGTATTGCTGATGCGTAATCCCGCCACATGCACATTGACCTTCTCGATCTTGAGACCCAGCGCCTTTTCGACCTGGAAGCGCACGGTATTTGCCACACTCTCCGCCACCGAGTTGATGCGCGTGCCATATTCGACGATCACATGTACGTCAATATGGATCTCATCCCCCTGATATCGAACGGAGATTCCCCGGGTGGGTTCGCGGGTGATCGTGGAAACAATGCCATCCGCCAGGTTTTTAGGTGCCAGCCCTACCACCCCGTAGGATCGCAAGGTGGCATGATATGCGATCGTTGCCACCGCGTTCGGCGAGACATGGATCCCGCCCAATGAAGTCGTTTCTTCGCCCATAGTTTCCTCTATCGTTTTCTGTCACTGAGGACGGTACGTGCGTCCCTTTGAAAGGAGGTATGCCCGTGACCCGCCCCTGCAATGACGTTGATTGCTGTTCCTATTTTAACATCTCTTCTTGAAGATGGTTGCGTTCTATGGTAAAATGCCGTGCCTTTGAAAGGGCATTTGGAATTATTCAGCAAGGAAAGACGAAGAAAGGACTCTCGAACATGGCTAAGTGCAACCACTGCGGAAAATCGACAACCTTCGGTCACAACCGCTCCTTCTCACTGCGCGCCACCAACCGCACTTTCAAGCCGAACCTCCAGAAGGTTTCGGTGATGGAAAAGGGACGCCTCGTGAAGAAGACGCTGTGCGCCAAGTGCATCAAAACGCTCGGCAAATCGGCAGCGTAAGGTTTTCTTCCCCGACCCAAAAATCGCGGCGCTTTCAGTGCCGCGATTTTTGTTTTAACAAGAAGCCAAAAGTCTCCCGACTTTTGATTTCCAACGACGGGAGTCGTCAGACTCCAGATTAGGCTAGCGCGATTTCTTTCAACGCCCGCACCCCTGCGCCGCTTCCCTGTGGATGCTTGAACGCCGCATTCCCGGTCACGAAGACATTTGCTCCGGCTTTCTTCATTAATGGCAAGGTTTCGGCATTAATACCACCGTCCACCTGGAGATGGGCGTTGGAGCGGAGAGCATTCAATTTGGCACGGATCTCTTCGACCTTGGCGATCATCTCTGGCATGAACTTTTGACCGGAGTACCCGGGGACAACGCTCATTACCAATACCAGGTCAACTAGCGGCAGGACAGAATCGATCGAAGAGACAGGCGTGGCAGGGTTCAGGGTCACGCCGGCTGTGCAGCCTAGCGCCTTTATTTTTTTGATGGTGCCCGGCAGATCGGGGCATGTCTCAACGTGGACGGTGATATTGTCCGCCCCGGCTTTGGCAAAGGCATCGATGTGCTTCTCTGGTTCGAAAACCATCAAATGGGCGTCCAGAGGAAGTTTTGTTACACGTCTGAGGGATTCGACGAAGAGCGGGCCCACAGTGATGGTCGGGACGAAATGACCATCCATCACATCGACATGGATCCAATCAGCTCCGCCAGATTCGATGACAGCAGTTTCTTCAGCGATGTGCGAAAAATCTGCGGCAATGATGGAGGGGGCGAGGAGGTAATTTCTCATTTATATGAATGTCACTCTGAGTACTGAGAAGGGTCTTCAATGATGGCGAGGAGATCCTTCGCGACAGGCTACATCCCTCAGGATGACATACCCAAAATTACTACCCCGGGGGGAAGTAACTGAAATAGATCATCAACCCGAAGGGAATCAGGCCACCCCATGCCAGAAGGGCAAGCAAAGCCAGCCCAACTGTGACCCAGTCGATTGGTTCGGCGGACGCTTCGGCTTGATAGACGGGAGCAGGCTCGGGCTGAATCGTCTGAGGCGGGTACGGGGGTTGATAATATTCCGGTTCAGGTTCAGGCTGAGGGCGTGGCTGACTCGGAGGGGAGAGTCGATCCGCTATATCCTGTTTGACCGTAATGACAGGCGGCGTGGAGATCGGCTCATTGGCTGCTTTTAGAGGAGTCGAAACCGGGGCTGGAGCCGTCCCAAATTTTTGCAGGACGCGCCCAAGCTGATCCGCAGTACGGTATCGTGCCGAAGGTTCCTTGGAAAGGATCTTCATCACGATCTCTTCGAGAGCCGGGGGAATGTCTGGAACGTATTCGCTGATGGGCA
>CAZYLM010000167.1:0-6150 GCA_964648645.1 uncultured Anaerolinea sp. | reverse complement strand
TGCAAGAGAAACCAAAAGTAACCGTATCACGAGGTCGTCGCGCCGACACTGCCGCGAAGGAATTTACCTTTACGCAGGCAGATGTCCCTTCCGCGAACGGACTCGCTTCCTTCCGCGCCGGGGCCTGGGATTCCTTTCAGAAACTTTCCCTCCCCGCTAACACAGACGAAGCCTGGCGTCGCACAGATTTGCGTTTATTGCCCGCTTCCGATTTCAAACTCCCCAACACGGGAGCCTTTGAAGACCTTCCTATTGTTCCCGAAGAACTGCTCAAGCCGCTTACCGGTGAGCAGCATGGCGGGCAGATCACTCTGCTCCCCGGCGGCTCCAAAGTGGACTTGGACGAATCACTTGCCAAGAAAGGCGTGATCTTCACCGATTTCCGCACCGCTGAAAAGAATCACTCCGAGCTTTTGAAGAGATTAATGGGCCAGATCGTCAAGCCGGAAGATGGTAAGTTTGCCGCATTAGCTTCTGCGCTCTCTGAAAATGGCGTTCTACTTTATGTACCCAAGGGCGTACAAGTGGAGCAGCCACTTCACTCCGTACTGTGGGGACCCGGCACTGACCTTGCACATTTCTCGCATCTCATTGTTTATGTGGAAGATGGCGCATCTGTGACTTACGTCCACGAAGCGGCATCGCCAGATGAGACTGGTCATGCCATGCATGCAGGGATTGTAGAGATCCATGTTGGCAAAGATGCCAACCTGCGCTTTGTGGAACTGCAGTCATGGGGCCGCCATGTATGGAATTTCTCGCACGAACGCGCCCGCGTGGATCGTGGCGGCAACCTCGACTGGATCTTCGGTGCTGTCGGCTCCCGCCTGACCAAGAACTTCTCTGATTTAGACTTGATCGGTGAAGGTGCACAGGGACGCATGTCTGGTTTCTACTTTACCGATGGAACCCAGCATCTCGACCACGACACCCAGCAGAATCATATGGCTCCCCACTGCACCAGCGACCTATTATTCAAGGGTGCTCTTAAAGGAAAGAGCCGTTCGGTGTGGCAGGGCATGATCTACGTAGCGCCTGGCGCGCAGAAGACCGACGGTTACCAGGCTAACCGGAACCTCGTCCTCGACGACCAGGCGCGCGCAGACTCGATCCCTGGCCTCGAGATCCTCGCCGACGATGTGCGCTGTACACACGGCGCAACCGTTGGTAAACTAGAACAGGAACCCCTCTTCTATCTCAAATCCCGCGGTATTCCGCAAAAGGAAGCTGAGCAATTGGTGGTGGAAGGCTTTTTCGACCCCATCATGCAGCGCATCCCATTCGAAGGTGTGCGGGAGCGCTTTCAGCAGGCGATCCAGATCAAGTTGACAGCGTAGTATTGGCTCTCGCTGGGGCATGGCTCCAGCGAGAATCTTGTTTGTGTAGGAATATGCCTGAAGGGAGGGGTCAGGCGTCCACTAAGAATGAGGCGGAGGGCGTCTCAATTTTGTGTATCAGGAAGTGAGTTATGGCGATTAAATCCAAAGCGAAGGTGAAGAAACAGGTCAAAGCAACGGCGAAAGTGAAAACTTCGTCTGTAAAGAAGGTGGTCAAGGCAGCCGTAAAAAAGAAATCCGCTCCAAAAATTGCTGCGAAGGCGATCGCGAGGTCGAAGCCTGAGGGAGGGGTCAAACGACCTGCAGCGCCCGTCTCGGCTTTGAAGCGCAGAAAGCTGTCATTCAACGATAAACCTGTGGAAGTGACCCGCACCATCAACCTGGTGAACCAGATCCGCCAGCCTGTCAAGCCGGCGACTCGAAAGTCCGCGGCAAGCCTCGCCTCGACGAGTTCGAACCTTTTCAATTTTATGAAAGCGCCGCGCACTGAATATGCATTCGAAGTGGGCGATACTGTGGAGGTCTTTTGTGACCACGAAAAAGGCCGGGAGCGCGTGCGCGGATGGATCAAAGGCATCGTGGTGCAGGTTGATAATAAAATGGTCGCGGTTCAGTTCCGCTCGAACGTTTTCCTGACTGATGGCTGGATGGTGCCGGACCGCATCCTTTGGTATCCGCTAAACTCGGAGCACATCCGCCCGGTGGCGACCGGAAAAAAAGCTGCCACAAAGAAGGATATTATCCCGGATTATTAGGCAGGCATAATAAGTATGCAAGCAAGGCGCTCATTGGTTTGTGGGTTTGCCTGCTTGTTCAGCTGAATATTTCCCAATGTCTCTCAATATAAACGAAATTCGCAAAGATTTCCCTATCCTGGACCGCGAGACCGCCACCGGAAAGCGCGTGGTTTATCTTGATTCCACAGCCACATCTCAAAAGCCCGTGCAGGTTATCGAGGCGATGAACGATTATTATCGCCGGTCGAACGCCAACATTCATCGTGGCGTACATACGCTGGCTGAAGAAGCCACTGCTTTGTATGAAAGCGCTCGTGAACGGATTGCGAAATTCATCAATGCGGCTTCGCCCCGTGAGGTTATTTACACGCGCAATACCACTGAGTCGATCAACCTCGTGGCGTATTCGTGGGCGCGCGCGAACTTGAAGGCGGGTGACCTGGTCATTCTGACCGAGATGGAACATCACAGCAATCTGGTTCCATGGCACATGCTGCAAACGGAACGCGGCATCGAGTTGGAATTCATCCCTGTCACGGAAGGGGGACTCCTCGACCTGGACGTGTACAAGTCGCTTCTCGAACGCAAACCGAAACTGGTCTCATTCACACACATGTCCAACGTTCTCGGCACGATAAACCCGGCGGTGGAGATCATCAAACTGGCGCATGCGGCGGGTGCCGTGACCCTGGTGGACGGAGCACAGTCTGTACCTCATCTTGCAGTGGACGTGCAGGTACTCGATGCGGATTTCTATGCTTTCTCTGCGCACAAAATGTGCGGTCCTACCGGTATTGGCGCTTTGTATGGAAAGACATCCCTGCTTGAAGCGATGCCCCCCTTCCTAGGCGGCGGGGATATGATCAAGGAAGTAAAGCTGCGCTCGTTCCGCCCGAACACGCTGCCGCACAAGTTCGAGGCGGGGACTCCTGCGATCGCAGAGGCGGTTGGTTTCGGTGCGGCGGTCGATTATTTAACCGGGATTGGGATGAAAGAAATCGCTGCACATGAACATGAGATCACCGGGTATGCGTTGGAGCGTTTGGAGGAAATCCCCGGTGTGAAGGTTTTTGGTCCTTCCGCGGAAAAGAAGGGCGGTGTGGCGGCATTCACGTTGGATGGCGTCCATCCACATGACGTGGCGCAGATCCTCGACCGGGATGGGATCGCAGTCCGAGCCGGACATCATTGCGCCCAGCCGTTGCATGAAAAATTCGGCATCCCCGCCACAAGCAGGGCTTCCTTCTATTTGTATTCCACAAAAGAAGAGGTAGACTTACTGGTGAAAGGTTTGTATAAAGTAAAAGAAATGTTCAGTTAGTTGGGCGGTGTGATGGGTTGGTCGTCGGGTAGTCTTCGGCTGCCAGACCAGGCAACTATCCGGCTGCTGAACTATAGGGCTAAATATGGACGATCTTTATCGTGAAGTCATCATCGAGCATTATAAGAACCCCTCCTATCGCGGGAAATTGGACCCGCACGATATTTCGTTCGCGGATAATAATCCTTTGTGCGGCGACCATATCCAGATCGACCTGCGGGTGGATGCGAATGGGATCGTGACCGAGGCGATGTTCGACGGCCACGGCTGTGCCATCTCACAGGCTTCGGCAGACCTGCTGATGGAATCCATCATCGGCAAACCGCTGGAGGATGTAAAGAAGCTCAACCGGCAGGATATTCTGGACATGCTCGGCATCGACCTGGGACCCGTGCGATTGAAGTGCGCCTTGCTTTCGTTGAAGGTTTTGAAGGCAGGAGTATATGGTCTGGGTGAGGCAAGTGACTCGCTGGTGGAATAGACTTTTCCTCGTTTTTACCGCCGCAATGATCCTTGCGTGTGGATCTTTTCGGATGGGACCTGAACTTATCAATTGCACATTGATAGGCTGTAGTGGCGGGCTTACCATTGAGATCACAGGCGTTTCCCTGGCAGTTGGATATGAAGTGACTTTGACCCTGCCCTCCGGGGAAAAGATAACCCAGGTTTGCGATGAGTCGCCCAGGAATGATTTTGAGAAATCCTGTACGGATGCAGGTGTGTTTTTTGCCCTGCCGGTCGATATTGACCCGCCGGAAACGGTCGAGGTTGAAGTCGTGGTGAACGGCGAAAGCCATACTCAGGAGTTTTCGCCCACGTATGAGAAATTCCAACCGAACGGAGAGGATTGCCCTCCGGTTTGTTACAATGCCGGGCTTGACTTCCAGATAACGAATTGATAAGACATGTTCAATTACACAACCTTCGACGAATCCAAAGCTGATTTTGTAGAGATCGCCCCCGCATCGGAATTGCCGAACGGCGAGCGCCTCTACGTGGACCTTGGCGATAAGCCCCTTGTCATTTTCAATATCGCCGGGCAGTTCTTCGCCATCGGCGACGTCTGTACACATGACGACGGTCCGCTCGGGGATGGAATGCTTGAGGGGTTCAATGTGGTCTGCCCGCGGCATGGGGCGGAGTTCGACATCCGTACGGGCAAGGTCGTGCAAATGCCCGCCGTGGTGGATATTCCCGCTTACCCGGTCCTCGTTCGGGACGGAACGATTTTTATCGGCATTCCAAAAGAGTGAGCTTTCAAGTTGACGTGTACTCAGTTGGGCACTGTCAGGTTGTGTGCAATGCAGGGTGGGGTGGTACTATCGAGAGGAATGGTTGATCATCGCAGCCATTGGCAGGTAAACCCATGAAAAAAATTTTGATCGTAGAAGACATTCCAGATAACGCCGAACTTGCCCGGAAGATCCTGTCTTCCCGCGGGTACGAGGTCCTGTTGGCGGAGAGTGCCGAGGAGGGGCGTTCGCTCGCCCTTGATGCACATCCCGACCTGATCCTGCTCGATCTGGGCCTGCCGGATTATGACGGGTTGACACTTGCGGGTCAGATCAGGGAGGAGCCGTCGATCGCAATGGTGCCGATCATCGCATTTACAGCCTGGCCCTCTGATACGGCAAAACAAATGGCGGTAAATTACGGCTGCGACGGTTTTGTGTCCAAACCGATCGAGCGGGTGAATGTTTTTCTGGCGCAGGTCGAATCCTTCCTTTTGAAATAAGCCCTTTGATGACAACCCAACCGGGATCGAATCCAGAAATTCGTTTAATACCGGCCAGTCGATTCAGCGTCGATGAGTTGACCGCGATCTACAATCAAACGCGCGTGGACTATATGATCCCGATGCCGATGAACGCCGCCCGCCTCGCGGATTATATCGAGCGCTACGATGTGGACCTGGACCATTCCCTGGTCGCCATGGAAGGCGAGACCATGCGCGGTGTCGCCATGCTTGGGCTGCGCGCGGATCGGACATGGATCACCCGGCTGGGAGTGATTCCCTCGACCCGCCGGGCAGGCGTCGGCGAGGCATTGATGCGCGGTTTGTTGGAACGATCAGCTCAATTAGGGATCGAATTCAACATGCTGGAGGTCATTAAGAACAATACCCCGGCGCATCAGCTGTTCCTGAAACTGGGTTTTCACGAAGTGGGGGAATTATTGATCCTGCGCCGTCCACCTTCGGCGCAGCCGTATGAACCGGTGATCGCAGACGCCCGCCGCCTCGAACGATACGAAGCCCTTGACCTTGTGGGCTACGATCGAGGTACCCAGCCGTGGACGAACCAGTCTGAGTCGTTGAGCCACGGCGCGGATATCTTTGGATTGTCTCTCTCATTGCCAGGTGGGGGGCGGGGGTGGATCGCCTACCAGCGCGAGAAGTTCACTCTCACACATTTCATTTATAAGACCGAAGAGGGCGACCCAGCCGAAATGGCCTATGCCTTCCTCTCGCATTTGCATCACCAATATCCGCGGCTGGATACGCATATCGAGAACATCCAGGTCAACGACCCGCATCTGCCCGGCTTTTACAGAATGGGATATGTCGAATCGTTCCGCCGCATCGAGATGTGGCGCGGAACGCCTCCCGCTTCCATTCGACCTGTATAAAAAAAGAGGCAGAGATTTCTCTGCCTCTTTTTGTTTCACCACTCTCCCGCATAGCGGATTTTATAAGGTTTACTCATCCGTTCGATATGCCAGCGCCGCAACTCGACCAATTGACGGATGTGTAAAT
>CAZYLM010000166.1:0-6229 GCA_964648645.1 uncultured Anaerolinea sp. | reverse complement strand
TCCAGCGCCGCGCCTCCCACCTGACCTGAAAGGAGTGCCGCTACCAGGGCATTTTCCTCCACGATGGGACCCCGTGCAGTGTTGATCAGGATCGCATCCGGTTTCATCAGCGCCAGGGTATCGGAATTTATCAGATGATGCGACGTTGGGTTAAGGTCGCAATTGACCGAAACGAAATCGGAGTTGGAAAGCAGCGATTGGAGGTCGGTCATTTCGATGCGGGATTCGCTGACAAAGACGTGATCCACGTCGATGATGTCTGTGCCGAGGACTTTCATCCCGAAGGCCTTGGCGCGTCTGGTTACGGCTTTGCCGATATTGCCTACGCCGATCACTCCCAATGTGCATTCGCTGAGGGTCTTGCCGGGGATCTTTTTCCACTCACCGTTTTTCATTGCTTTGTCCATCCACGGACCGCGGCGTGCAAAGGCGAGCATATAACCGAGGACCGTATCCGCGACTGGGGTTGTGAAGGCGTTCGGCGTCCGGCCCAGTTTTATCCCGAACTTCGCGCACGCTTCCGCGTCGATGGAGTCGACCCCCGTGCCCCATTTCGAGATCACTTTCAGGCGCGGGGAGCAGGCTTCGATCACACGCGCCGTGTAGCGGTCATCCCCGCACACTGTGCCATCGAACTGACCGGCATACTTCAAGATATCATCCTCCTCCATGCGTTCTTCGACCTCGGGGAGGATGAGTTCTATATCATATGACTCGAAAACAGGCTTAAATCGCTCCAAGAAGGGAAGCATGTATGGGGCGGTGAGCAGAACCGTGTGTTTCATCATCGATCTAATGTCCTTGGGCTATCGAAGCGGGGATTTCGGTGAATTCATACAATTTTGGCACCGGGGAGAAATAACTCCTGTCTTCGAGAATATCATACTTGCCGCCGAAATAGTTGTCGAAGACGAGCCGGAAGAGGTTGACCGGCGAGACCGTGGGATACAAACTGTCGTTGTGTCCGGGCATGTAGACCGCCGTGAAGTTCCACATGCGTTTATCCCGGGGCTGCAACCAGGGACCGTGATCTCCCTGAATAATGATGATGGGCGGCGTTTCGGAATTTGCGAGGATCTCATCCACGGCTTCGAGCATGCGTTTGTTCAAATAAGGAAGCTGGTTCAGGTATCCCTTTTTATAAGTAGAAGGGATGTATTGACGTTTTTCATTCCAATAATCGGCGGGATAGGTTGGATTTCCCTGCGGGTCGAACACAAAAGGCGGATGCGGAGAGATCACGTGGATATAAGCGAAGGTCGGGTCTGGCATTTTGGTGATGTCATCGATGTGGTCGAAAATGTAATTGAACCGGTTGCGCGCTGTGACTCCCAGCATATAGTCCGGGTCCACCCAACCCCAATCTTGCAAGTGGCGGGCGAACGTCGTTTGCAGGAAAAGCCCCTCGAACTCAGTCATGCCCGATGAAATGGGCGGCGGACTCATGTAGTGGTCGGCATCGTGGATTTCGAGCCATGCAAACCCAGACGCGAAATTCACCGTTTCATACCCCAGCGTTTCAAAGTTGTAGCGCACCGCGCTGTGTTTGAGCGCGTCCCACAGTTTGCGTCTCGCAGTCGATTCAGGCACAAAGGTCGGGTCGAGGTCTTGCAGATATTGCATATTGAGCGATGAGCCGAGGGAGAGTTCGGTGCGCACATAGTTGGACCGGCTTTGGTTGGCTATATAAAATCCTCGGTCGATCAACGCATTCTCGAACTCGCTGTTGTCGTATTCATATGCAGACTTGAGCAGGTCGGATCGGCCATAAGAATCCAGGAGGAAAAAATAAACGTCAGGCGGATTCTCAGGTAACACCAGGTCAGTTTGTATCGGGGCGTTTTCGGCTCCGAGCCTATGTGCGGTATCTGGCGAAGGTTGAAAATCCACCTGAAAAAGTGATAATGCCACCAGCGTGAGCGCCATTCCATTGAGGCCCGGAGCGATCGATTCGAACGTCAGGCGTGGACGAGATACCCAGATCGCTGCCAGGAGAAGAAGGATCGCCCACAGCACCCAAAGCCAGCGGGCGTAATTGCCTTCGCCAAGGTTTTTATCTATGGCAATATAAACATGCCCGTAACTGAAAAACAGGTGCAGGAATAAAAATGAAAAGAAAGCTGCTTTATGCACCTTGCGAAAGGCAAGCCAGGAAGCCAGATACACTAATGCGCTGAATGGGAGGCAGATCAAAATGGGGCGGATGACAATGGCGGGGTCGACCTGACCTGCATTCGTTGAAAGCAGGGCCAGGACGGGGTAGACCCCGAATACATACGGGTACCAGGGGGATTGGAAGAATCGTTCGATGAATTTTTTCATACAAGGGGTAGGGAAGTGTTATTTACAAATATCGTTTTCGATCAGGACTGTCACTTCGGGGTCAAGCGAAGCAAGGTTTTTCGATGAAGTCATCGCCTGGCAGACCTGCAGCCGCATATATTTATCGGATGTGACCCGCTTTAAAATGGACTGAATCTCTTTTACATTTCCCTGCACCGCGTATGCCTGCATGAAGGGAAGCCATTCCAAACCGTCATTGGGGTAGTATCCCTTTGCCAGTGCTTCGTTTAGAAGTGTTGTGACAGAATCCCAATCACCTTGCTGGCGCGCCAGGTCGGCTTGTTGATAGTAGTAACACCAGCCATGTTCAGGTTCAGCGCCGAAAATTTCCACAGGCACAGTGGGAGTCCCGCCATCCGTTACAACTGAATTCAATTTTGAGTATGGCGCGACCATGGTGATGCGGCCGTCGTCGAAGGAATTCAATTCCGGTGAAGCGCCGTTGATAAATCGTACACAACCATTTGGGCTTGATTGCACCATCACCAGCACATTCCCGAAATCACGTTCGAGGTAATTACCGCGCCGTAAAGGAGTCTCCACACCGCCATCGGTCGTGATTTGGGTCACCGTATTCCCGTCCAGCACTGCGGCAGGGAGTTTGACGATCAACGGATTTGTTTTCTGTTTTTCAGGGTAGTAGATAAAATTCGCTGGACCCCAAATGAAATAATCTTCGCTCAACGGGCTGCCGGGATATAAGGCGATCAACGTTACGCCCTCTTGAATTTTCGGTGCACGCCATGCTACCTGCCACCAAAAATTGCGCGTCGCTTCAGTTTCATCTGCCACACGCACCGCATTTCCATGATGCGTCAAGACTGAGACGCCCAGCAGGAAGGCGATCAACCCGGCGCGTAACGAGGTGGAATTCACACGCTCAATTATGACCGAGAACAGGATGCCGACACCCACTGAAGGTGCAAGAGCATAGCGGGAATAATCCGGGATCATGACATGGCGGTTGACAAGGATGACCGGTATTAGACAGGCAACGATGGTGATAAATGCCAGCCAGACCTGTTCACGCATCTCACCTTGTCTATTGGTGGATTTGTCGTCCCCGATTTTTTCTTCACTCTGACGCAAAAATAAAAACAGCAAGATGATCGCCAGCCCTGAAAGCGCAAAGCCAATGAATGCGTCACGCAGACGCAACGAAAAGCCGAATAAATTCAATGGAGCCGTCCATGCTACCATGGTGACTTTGAACACATCCTGGATCAGATAATTCAACCACCACAGGGCGGTCAACGGCGACTCTAACAACGATGATAATTGCAGATTGACATCCGTCGCCTTGCGTTCTGCTTCGAAGAAGAACAGACGCCAGATCAAGAATCCACCCGCGCCAGCCAGGAATGGGAGAGACGTTACAAGGGCGGACTTCAACCTAGTAAAAACAGGTTGCTCTGTTTTTCTAAAGTTTAATATGCCGATGATTGCAAAGCGCATGGCTTCGAAGCCGAGAAAATATTCAACCAGGCCGAGATAGATCCATGCCAGCGCAGCGGATGCGATGATATATGCCCAACGCACTGCAGTAGAGTCCGCTTGCAAAGCTTTCAAGGTCAATGTAACAGAGAGCATCCCGCACGCAAGGCTGAAGAGTTGCGACTGGTAATCGATGGGGTTGACCTGTGAAAGAAAACCCGGGTAGACGAGGAATAGTAATGCGGCAATCCAGTTGTAGAGCGGGCGGCGTTGCCATACTTGATTTCCGATCCAGAATAAGGCAACAGCGCTGATGACCCGGAACAGGAATGCGCTCAGGTGATAATAGAGCGGGTTCAACCCAAAGACGGCGAACGCCGCCTGCATGACCCAGCCGCGCAGTGGGCGGTCAACATTGAAAACATTATGGAAGAATGCCGCCCCACCCACATGGCTGTCGAACATCAAATACCAGTCGTCGTTGATATAACCCATCCGTGCGGCGAAGGGTAGATACGTCACTGCGCCGAAGAGGGTTAGGAAAAGCGTGCCGAACCAGAACGAACCGAGTTTATCTTTTAGGGTTTGCATGGTGATGATTCGTCATTGCGAGGAAGGCGATAGCCCGACGAAGCAATCCCATAAGCGTGTAGGGAGATTGCTTCGGGCGGAAGAACACCGCCCTCGCAATGACGAGCTACTTTCTCTGTCTCATTAAAAAATCGCAGATCTCGAAATCCAATTCTTCGTCGATGTCCCAGGCTTCATCGGCATCGATCTCGAACATAAGCGGCTTATCGCCGATACGATGTTTCTTGCGCTCCAAATTCTCACGTGTGAACAGGTACATGCAGGAGTTTTCTTCATAGACAGGCGGCAGGTCTTGGGTTTGCAATAGCTCCAGCGGATTGTGGTTGATAGCGCGTCCGTCCTGCCAGTATAGGCGGGTTTGTAGGCGAGTGACGGAAAAAAGGGAGTCGTGATTGGGGTAATTGGTAAATAATAATTGGATTCCGCGCGAGATGGTTTCAGGTTTGAGTAAAGGATTGGTCGAATGGGTTTGCAGGTAAAAATCCGCCTGTACTTGCACCGTGTCATAAAGCAGGATGTCGTTCATCGGCACATCATCAGCGCGGAGATGCCCGGGGCGCTGGATCAACATCACGTCTGGGTAGAGCCGCTGCACTCCATCCATGACAGGCTCGGAATCAGTATCCACGATCACCCTCTCGATTTCCGGCACAGATTTCAGCGTGTCCAAAATGTGTTGATATAGGGGCTTACCCGCAAGGGGGCGGTAGTTTTTCCCGGGCACGCGCTGACTGTGGTGGCGCATGGGAATAAGGGCGGCGAGTTTCATTCTCTTATTTTACTCTGGACTGCAAAGCCTCCCGGCTTTGCAACGATAGGAGTCGTTGTACCCCATTACAGTATGCGAGACATTTGCCACTGCGAAAGCGACTCGCGTTCCATGCCGACATGCTCAAAAATGAATCCCATCTCTTCGGGATAGATGGGCGAAACATGCCAGACTTTGCCAGGGAATTTTGCGAAGATCGCGCGCATCAGGACCGCACTCAAGCCTGCTCCGCGTGATCGGGCTTTTACTAAAAGTGAGTGGATGGCGATATCGGTCGCTTCGGGGTTGCTGATAAGACAGTAGGCATCGTTGAGGCGGAATGCTCTCGCTGGCGGCGTATATTGCATGATGGTCGCGCCGGAGAGCTGCCAGGGCAGGTCATTCAAGCCGTGATATGCGACCGTCCGGGCCAGTTCGCGGATGTCTATTTCTTCGATGTCCACATCTGACTCAACTTGTGGGTTTTCGAGTTTATAGCCGACCAACCTGCGTATTTTTTTGAAACCGACCTTCTCGTACAATTTCACCCCGGCCGTATTTTGTTCGATGACTTCGAGCAGCATTTCTTTATCGCCGCGAGACCTTGCCTCTTCAAGAAGTTGCTCCATCGCCCATGTTCCGACACCGCCGCTGCGAGCATGGGACGTGATGCCCATCGCTGCGAGCCGACTCGTCCAACCGCGGCGGGCAATGAAGGCGATGCCGACGGGTTCGTCGTCTTTCATCAACACGCGGCTGGCGGTCAGGTCAATGCCGTCGCGCCGGATCATGGTGTGCATAACCGTTTCGGTGATGTTGATCGGGATGAAATAGCCTTCGAAACTGCGCGTCATCAAGTCTGCGAGGAAGGGGATGGAGTGGGTGGAGGCGGGGGTGAGGGAAAGGGTCATTTTTTTTCATTATACCGAATCGGCTCGACGTCCCGTTTTCTTTCCTCTTTCTTCTTTCGTTCCCGCGCGTAATAGAATGTTTCTCGCAATTGTGGCGTGACCAAACTTGTCTCGCGGTGACCGATGCGCGTACCGTGAAATTGCATAAAGCGGAACCAGAAAATGGAGGTGAGGCTTTTCAGCAGAACGCGTTCACGGGCGG
>CAZYLM010000165.1:0-6354 GCA_964648645.1 uncultured Anaerolinea sp. | reverse complement strand
TCTCGGCGACATCGTCCTGCAATCCGTGTTTGGATAATTTGAAGCGGTTCGCGCCAAAAGTATTGGTGATGACAAGCTCCGCGCCTGCTTCTATATATTCGCGGTGAACCTCGGCGACCGCGGCGGGATTAGTCAGGTTCAATTCATCAAAGCAGCTATCGAAACCGATTCCGCGCGCATGGAGCATGGTTCCCATCGCCCCGTCGGCGAGGATGGTTTTCTTTTCCAGGGTCTCAAACAGGTTCATTTTTTCTCTTTCAAGGTTTCTTTATAACAGCTAGGTCTGCGCCACCGCGTGAGATAGTGTAGATGATCTTGGCTTCGGGGTAGTAAGTTTTATCAAAATCATATCGTGTAGTGACGACGATGTAATCAAAAGGCTCAGGCGCTTCGAGGCGGCTCCAGGAGTAGACGTCCTGCTCTTCTTTGGCGAAGATGGAATAAAGATTGCCAGGCCCTTCGACCCAGATAACGGAACCGGGCGAAGCATTTTTGTTGAGGTAATCTGCCGCCTCGCGGTAGGATGTGAGCCAGTAATCGGTCTCGAATCTTCCTTGCACGCTGCCCACCCCGCCCACGAAGGAGTTATAGTAGATGTATTGATACGGATGCAGGGTCACTAAGGCGATCAATCCGGGTGTGAGGATGAGTCCGATCGCAATGGTTTGCCATTGTACCTGTTTAATCCGCTCGAGGGCGACTCCTGCAAGAAGAAAGACCGGGGGCAGGACGAACAGGACTTGACGGAAGTTGTCGTAAAGGGAAATGTGAAGGAAGACGAATAATATAGTCGGGAGCAGGAACCAAAGTAGGGCCCATATCAATAGATCGCGTTTTTTGCTGATTTCCTGGAGGGTGAATATAAGCCCTGCGGCAGCAAGAACCCAAACCGGCTCTGTGAGTTGGATCAAAAAGAGAACAGGTAGATAGCTATAGGGCAGATCATCTGCAAGATATTTCCCTCCATTGAAGAGTACTTCTCCATACCAGGGGTAGGATGCCATCTCGGCAAAACTGCCGAAGAAGTGAGCGATCGGATTCATCCACAAATAGGGCCAGGTGAGGTAGGTTGCGATCATGGCAATGATAGCGTACACGCTCAAGGCTGGGAGCGTCAATTTGCCTTTGGTACGTAATGCGTACATTGTAACTAATAGCCCTGCGTAAGGTCCGAGGATGCGGGTGGAGGTGGTGAATCCGAGCAGGAGGGCGGCAGGGAGTAGGGAGAAAAGGGTGGCTGGTAATTGGGGATTGAAACGATACCAGGCAATAAAAAGTGCCAGAGTGATGAGTAAAAGGTAATATATGCGGAGTTGGAGGAAGAGGACGAAGTAACGTTGGATGTACGTCTCTGCAGGGATGCCGGTGATGTTCTTGGCAATGAGTGAAATAATGTTTGTGTTGCCGGATTGGGCGGAGAGGACGAGGGTTTGAATATAGGTATGAATGCTTTCGGTGAAGATAAAAAGGCTGAAGACAGAGACCAGCCAAAACGAGGACAGAAGCGTTATGCTCCGTTCCGAGCGGAGGGGGATATCAACGGGGGGATTCTGTTCGAGTTTGTCAAAGGCGTTCATCCCCGAAGATAGAGAAAGAAGAAAGAGGGAAAGGAAGGGCGTGTCTTTGGGGTTGATGAAGGCGTGTCCCCAGAGCAGAGGTTGGGTGGCGAAAAGCAAAGTTGCGCCGAGGGCAGGGATTTGGGTCAGAAAGCGTTTGGCAATGGAGTAAAACGCGACGATGCCCGCAAACCAGATGAGGAAGTAAATGAGATGGCGAAGGTCTGCGATATGAATTGGGAGAAGGGTGCTTAGAAAATTCGAAGTTACTGCTGTGAACGAAACGAAGAAGGGACCATAGAATGCAAGATTCTGCGGATCGACCTCGACGTAGCCTTGTTGGGGCCAAGTGGTGTAGGCCTGCATCGAAAGCTCGGCGTATTTTTGCAGGGAGCGGTCGTCCCAGCTCTCTCCATATTGGTCGAAGGTGAGCAATCCTGCAAGAAAGACGCAGGCGAGGGTGAGAGAGGAAAGATATTTTTTCATTAAAATGATTCAACCACAAAATATCACGAAGGTCTTAAAAGATTTCCTTTAGGGCACATTGTTCCCTCTGTGGTTATGGTTTCAATAAGCTAGTTTTGCCAGCCACTGATTCGCAGAAGTGATGAACGGGGAGGGTTCGTTTTCTTTCCGTGTGGCGAACATCAGCCAGAGGACGATCATTGGCGCAAGCAGGCGGCCGTACGACCAGGGGAAGAAGTCAAAGGAGGGCTGGATGAACTCGAGGAAGTATGCGGCGATGAACCAAGTCCAATGCGCAGGAGAATGGACGCGTTTGAGCAAAAGCAGAAAGGAGAGTGTGAGAAATAATCCGTGATGGTCCCAGACGATGGGAGAGCCAAGGGTCATGAAAATGAAGAGGACAGGTACGGCATTGAGCAGGCGATTCTCTTTGGAAAAGGATTGTGCAAAAGTATTTTGCGTCATCGTGTAGATGGTGGCGATCAGAAGAAGCATTTTTGCACCAAGCACCATGATACGGGTGGTTTCGATCTGAATCCCGAAGAAAGGATCGAGAAAGCGCAGGAAGGAATCAAAAGAGGTATCGTGGAAGTTCGTGTCAGGGATCTGGGTAAGCGCAAATGTGTTGTTGACGAATTGAAGGTAAATATCCACGCGGTGAAGGGCAATGGGGATGAGTCCGATGCCGATGAAGGAGAGGGAGAACCAAGCCAGCCAACGCCAATTGAATTCGAGCAGGAATGCCAGCACAAGGACTGCGGGCGATGTCTTCAGATGAACAGCGAGGGCAAGCGTCAACGCAGAGAGAAAGTTTTTTTTAGGGTAAGTAAGCAGGCTGAGAAGGATCAAGTCCATTGTTAGCAGGTTAACTTGGATGAAGCCAAGCGTCCGCATGAGCGGGGTGTTGATGAGGAGGAAGAGGATGGTGACGAGGATGGAGATGTGATGGGGAAAGCCATAGCGTTGAAGTGTTTGGATAAGTAGCAAGTAGAAGGCGGAAAGCGCGATGATGTTAACCAGCCAGAGGACAATCATGAATCCCTGGTCGCCGAGTGGGACGAGGAAACGGAGCAGCGTCGCCCAAAGAGGGAGATAGAGGTATGTATCTGGGAGCGGCTGTCCATTCGCGAGGGCGGTCGCAGCTTCAAGATAATAATGATAGTCGCCGTAGCGGAAGCGCTCGCGCAGGATACCCAGATAAATGAACATGATAAGGAAGAACCCAGCTACCAGCCAGAGGTTGGATTTGTTTATCTTTTCATTGGCGAGCATGTATAACAAAGTGCCAAGTAACAGCCACGAAATGGTTGTGGATGCCAATGTTACTGTGAGGTTCGAGAGGGGCCATTCTTGAATAAATAGATTTAATCCGGCCATGCCATTACGGAGGTAAATAGCAACGAGACTGGTAATGACAAGGAAGGTTAGAGAGTACCAGATACTTAGCGCAGTTTTGGAATATTTACTCATAGGGCTATCTTACCAGCAGATTTATTTACAGCGTCCTTCGGGTCCCAGTTTTTTAATGAAAGTAAAGACTGCCTCGCTCCGCCCAACGGTATGGACGGTCTCCGATTTTTTGCAACGTCCTTCATTGACGTTTTTACGGGTCAGAATCAGAACATAATCATAAAGTTTTTCGTCAGAGTAATCCGTCTCCTCCGTGACGACTTCAAGGTCGGGTCGTGCGTAACGGCTGGCAATGTCATTAGGTCCGGCGAGGATCAGGATGCGCGCTCCCTCCGGCGCAACGGAATTTACATATTCCATCGCTTCTTTGAACGACGTTCCCCAGTAATCTGTCTCAAACCTGCGGACTGCGCCATCCACGCCACCAATAAGGGAGTTGTAATAAACGTATTCATAAGGATGCAGGCGGACGAAGCCGATCAGTCCCGGCAGAATCGTCAGCAGCAGGAAAGCGCCTCGATACACTGGACGGGTGATACGGCTGAGGAACCAGTCGACTCCAAACCCGGCGGCGAAGAACATCGGCGGGAAGAGGAAGTACAACTGGCGGGCATTGTCGTAAAGATTACTCCGCATAAGCACGACTGCTAAGGTGGGCAGAAGAAACCAAACTGCAAATACCGTAAATGGTTCGAGACTTTCTTTTTTACAAAAAGACAAAACCATCCGTGTAAGACCAAGTCCGAAGAGCAGGAGCAAAGACTCGGTCGACTGAAGCGCGAACATCACGGGGAAATAAAATCGTGGGATGCGGTCCGGGGGGAGGAGAGTTCCATTGAACAGTACCATTGCATCGAAAGGGAATTGCGACATCAGACTGAGACTCTCAAGATAGTTTGCGATGGGCGCTCCCCAGAGGAAGGGCCAGGTGAGGTAGGCGGAAACTCCTGCAGTCAGAAGATACGGAATGGAGATCGCGACAGCTTTTTTCCAATCCTTGAACGCCGCATTTGAAAGCACAATGATCCCCGCTAAAGGACCCAACACGCGAAACGAGATCGTCATCCCTAAAAGAATCCCTGCAAGAAGCAGCCAGCCGGTTTGAAGCGCGGAACGCGGCACATCCGTCATGCGCAAGCCAAAATATACGCTTGCCATAAAGAAAACCATGAAAGGCGTATCCTTTGGATTGATGAAAGCATGCCCCCATAACAGGGGCTGTGCCAAAAATAATAAGGCGACCCCGAACGCTGTCCATTCGCTAAGCCATCGTTTCAACAAAAGGTACAGAATGTAAACGCCCATTAGGAAAGTGATGAAATAAACAAAATGCCAGGCGTCGATATCCATCCATGCGGGGATGAGTGTGGTTAATCCGCGCACAAGAAGGGTCGTTACCATGAAATATGCTGGGCCGTAAAAATCCAGGTTGGTGTCGAAATTCGGCATATCCTTTGGATGAAAGAAATATTGATAAACATCCAGGGCGTAATTGCCGTAGCGATAGATATCCGGCTCGTCCCAGCTCTGGCCGTAGTTGTCGAGGACGAATAATCCTGCAAGAAAACTGACTGAAAGAAGAATTAGGATTGGACGCTTTAAGATGTTCATTCCTTCTTATTATCCCCCATAAATACAAATTGTAAAACCAGAATCTGGAATCGAATTATCACTGTGGAATCGTAGATTTATTGGCTGGCAATCGTAATGTTTACTTCAAATCATAGCACGCTTGGTAAACGCAGCCCGACCAAAATCCATAGACCGAGAAAGACCGCAGTCATTTGTGTCGGGTCATTGATAAAGGAAAAAACTGCACTACTCCATGCATGGAATAATACATAAGGTGAAAGACAGGGCGATGCCGGCATGGCGTATCTGATATCCCGCTTTTGAATGGATGCCACCAGCAATACCAACCCGATGGGAATGGATTGGGGCCAGAGGCTGGCGTTAAAGCCTTTTCCGTAGTCCAATACATTGAACATCCTCAACGGCCAAATACCGTAGAATGCGAAAGATATAAGGTATGCGATGGTAACCGGAGTAAATATACGGATAACTTGGGAAACCCCGCCTTTACGCCAGGCATCGATAAGCCACCAAATCGCAACTGCGAACCCGGTTTGAGGTTTGACGGTCACAAAAAACAATCCGATTGATGGGGGCATCACGAAACCAAGGATGGGAATCCACTCGATATTAGCATTCAGAATCGTATGGATCACGGGTGGAGACAGAAGGAACAAAGCAGCAGTGTAAGGTTTTGCCCCGGCACGATACGCAGCCACACTGAACGCTGTCAAACCAATAACCATTACAACTGCCCGGCCCATGTCAACTGGGAGAAATGCCAAAGGTATCAATGGCAACAGCCCCCAGGGGGCGGCAAAGAAAGGCGCCTTTGGAGAAACTTCCACGTTGTAGGGATTTTGTCCATGTATGAATGCCACCGCTGCAGGACGATATGTCAGCCTCCAGTCGATCCCAAGGCCGGGGGGAACTAGGCGCATGACGGCGTACGCCGCGAGTAACATAGCCGCCAAAAGGGCAACACCAAAAGAAAACTTGGAACGGTATGACATTCGTTTTTTATAGCATGGGTAGAGGGGTATGTCAAATAAAAACACCGACGGATTATTCAACCCTGTCGGTGTTCAGGCTATCTTATTTTTTTTTGTTTACTTATAGCCCGTCTCCGGTTGAGGCAAGGTGATTGTTTGACCCGGGAGCAGGGAATCTGTCAGGCTCAGGTGATTCGCATCAGCAAGGCTTTGGGGAGGGACCTTCCAGTCAAAGGCGATAGTCTCAATGGTCTCGCCTGTGCGTACGGTATACGGGCGAGCGATGCCTTCAAGGTGATAGGTTTGCCATTTCCAACGGAAAACATCGAAGCCCATCACACCCGTACGCCCGTTTTCGT
>CAZYLM010000164.1:0-6367 GCA_964648645.1 uncultured Anaerolinea sp. | reverse complement strand
GATCGCCGTAGGCTTCAGCGTCGCCGCGACGGGCTCGCAGGATCAGGTCGCGGTCGGTGGGCGCATTCATGGCTAGAGTGTAATACAGGCGCGGAGGGTAAAAAGTTGCAGGTGGTTTATGAGAATTGTAGAGGCGGGGTTACCCCGCCTCTACGACAGGTAATTATCTACAATACTCGAGGGTTCCAAAAATTCTTGCCCCCAACCATTGTCAATGGAAGTTTCTTGAATGCTCGCGGTGGGTCCGAATAATAGAGATAGACGGCTCTTATTAATTGGCTTGGAATTCTTGATCTTTGCCAATTCTTCTTCTTCTTCTTCTTCTTCTTCCAGTTGTTGGATGATTTCGGCGACGGTCAAATGAGAGTAAATCGAATCCTCAGACCTTCTGAGATAGCTTAAAGTCTGTTGAAGTGTACTCGCTAGCTTTTCCATGCTCTTATCTTTTTCATATATTTAGCCAGTCAGAGGTGCAAGTATTTGATAGACGTTTTATCCGGTATCGCTGGGTGGATTATGCTAACCAACGTCGTCATATGTTCGTAATGTTATTCATTGCCGGGTGGCGGAGTAATTTCAACTTCATTACCCGGAGGGGGTGTTGCCGATTGATCTGCACAAGCTGACATTCTTATCTCACCATCAGGATTTATTGTAAGCATCGCATTTTCTATTTTCAACCCCCAAGAATAAGTTGTTTTATCGCCAGGCATTTGTTCAAACACCTTAATGATTTTTTCCTGATCTGAAATATCCATATCGGAGCGCCAGCTTATGTATATATACGGACCCCACCCTGTATAATAAATTTCTATCGGCGGGATATTTTGAGGCAATAATTCCTTTTGAAGTAGGCTGGCAAATGGATATGTTTGCGAATCGAAGTTTACAAGCCTTAATCCATTTAAATGGACATCATTTGAGCTCAATATCATTTGAATGCCATATACTTTCCAATTGCTATTAATTGCATACCCCCTCAAAGTAGTCGTATCACTAGGAAATTTGTTATTCCAACTAAATAATTTGCATTCGGGAAGTTTAATCTCATTTTTACCCGCAAATGTCATACCTTCTGAATGACCAACATCAGCCAGAGAATGTTTTTCAAAATAATACAAATTGAGTATTGGAGATGAGTACATCGGCAACAACCGCATTGTAATATTTTGTTTTAGGGCATCATTAATCAACTGTTCCAATTCAAGCGGGTCGATATCCCATCGAATAACTTTCCCTTTTTCGATACCAATGGAAGTTGTCAGGCTGTATGGCAGAATCTTGTTGTTATAAACCACATGTCCAAGCATAACAACATCCAGATTTACGGCTTCATCCAATCTTTCATTAATCCGATCTAATTTGGCATCCATTTCCAGCATTACTACCTTGTGGTCCTTTGCGAACAATAAATAATCTTCAGAAGTTTCGAGGACTTTGGTAATCTCGGTGGGGAAATCAGTTTTAGGGATTAAGATGCCATTTTCCCAATATCCAAACAAATTTCCTTCTGAAGTGATCCTTTCGCCTTTATCAGTTCCAAATATTACTTTGATTGGATAATAATAAGATCCAGCGGTATTTAGTTCTTCTACTGAACAGGCAAATTTCCATTGCTTTGCCGAAGGATCATCACTTTCAAGAGTTTCAATATCGCAATTTACTTTGTTGCCATCAGCTTTTTGCAGAGTAATCCGCTCAAGGACATCTATTGAACCAATAACCATATTTCCAAACCCACCAATAGAGCTTCTACCGTCAAATATGCCTATGATTTCTCCAGTCTCTGGGCTTGTCCAATAATTAAAGGCAGTATGTAATGGTAATAATCCATTAAACCCGTAATTAAGTTGATTGGGCCAGCCTCCAGTGCTGACAACTAATTTTCCCTCCTCACCTCCACCAGGGTAGAATGCTGCCATCGGCTCCCCTTCGCTAACCGAGAAAAGGTCAGCTAATGCAACTTCAACGCTTCCATCATATTGAGCATAAATATCGCCGTTGTATATCACATTCCATGGAACATACAATGGGGTGTTGCTGTCTGAAGTCAGGAGAATTTTCGTTCCATCTGAGCCAGTGATTTCAACTGCCCAAATCGGATAATCATCGGTATGGGTAACTGAGTTTAAAGTCTGGGGGACTGCATGCAAGTTGTTAAGAGATTTGATTAAGTTGGTTATTTTTTCTTCGATAACAACTCTTCCATTTAGCTTGTAAACATCGCCTGTCCTTTTTATTTGTTGATACTCAAAATAAGGATTTCCCAGCCCCCACCACTGATACGAGAGTTCGACAGACTCAATCTCATACTCATCATCTAATTTATAAATTTCATTATCAGGAACGATCCATTGACCCCAATCTTCAAAAACAAATGGGTGAGAGAATTCCCATGCACCTGGGTTTTCCATGTAAACAGATGCAGGTTGATATACCAATGTAGGGGTGGCTGTTGGGGCAGGTGATGCTGTTTTTGTTGGAGGCAAGGCAGTCGAAGTTGTAGTTGGTGATGTTTGGCATCCAACAAACATAAACAAAGCCGTTAACCCCAAAAGGTAATTTCTATATAGCCGTTTTGGTTCTTTGTAATTTTTTGAAGACATAATCAACTCCCTTCGTCTAAATGTTTTCGACATTATAATCCCTACATGCTCTCCATCCAAAACCCCTGCATGCGGCGGCAGGTTCACGGTTCGTCTCTGCCGATGAACCTTTCCTTTCCCAAAAGGAACCGGATCGCCCTCTGCACATTCCTATCGATAGATTCTTCCGCCTTTAAGCGGCCCAAATATCGGTTGATCTCCAATTGCAAAGAGGGACGTAAGGCATCGAATACATTCTTTGCCTTTTTATTTTTTGCCAGCGCCTGCGCAAGCTTTGGATGAATGGGCCAGGTTCGTTCGGCGGGGTCGTGGATAATTTCAAAGTCCGCTGTATCCCCGACGTCTTTTCCGGCAGCCTTTCTCATCGGCAGATTGAGGTAGAGCCGCCAGGCACCCTTCCACTTTACAAGGGTTTGAGTGAACTCATGTCCATCGATCTTCATCCTGACGGGGATTTTCCCTTTGTCCTTGCCAGCCTGCTCGAATATCTTATCGAGCGCACTTTTCGGCAGAAAGACGAAAGGATTCACGCCGATGATCTCGACCTTTGCCCTGAACCTGATGGCTTTCATATGGCTGGATCTTGCACGGCGTTCCTGATATCGCGCAATACGGGCCAGGCGCCGTTCGATGTGTTCGAAAGCACGGTCACCTGAAGCCCGGAAGCTCGTTGCACGCTTGAGCGGAACGATACCCCCGCATCGCCGCCAACGATGTAGACTTCCGGCTGTCCCATCGTCTTCGTGTTGATCCACAGCCCGTGACCGTAATACGTCGTTTCGCCCTCCGTCTCCGCTTTCACGTGAGGCGTGGCGTATAGACTCACCAGGTCGTGCGGAATGATCTGATTGGACCAGAAAGCCCTCCACAACGTGGACAGATCGTCCGCTGTCGTATAAGCTCCGCCGTCGGAAGCGCCGATGATCGGCAGATTATAGATATTGGTCCGCCAGTTGCCCGCTTTATCCTCGATGTAACCGAGCGCGGTCTGTTCAGGGAGTCGATCAAAAGCAAAGAATCCCGAGCGCTTCATGCCGATGGCTTGGAATATCTCCTGCTCGACGTATTGCTGATACGGCATGCCGGTCACCTCTTCGATCACCACGCCCAGGAGGATAAATCCGCCGTTCGAATAGGAGAAGCGCGTTCCGGGGGCAAACTTCATCGGCTCATCCGGGAAGACGGCTAAATAATCCCGTGGTCCCTTCAATTCGTACCAGGGCTTGCCAACGAAGAACTGATCAAAATCTTCGACCTTTTCTTCGTCAAAATAATCCGGCACTCCAGAGGTATGCGTCAGCAAGTGACCAATGGTGATCTCGGGCGAATACTGGGGGAAGTTCAGCTCAATGCACTCATGAAGTTTTGTGGAGAGGGAAAGCTTCCGCGCGGCGATGAGCCTGCCTATTGCCAAAGCTGTCAGGAATTTCGTCCCGGAGGCGATCCCAAAGCGGGTCTCAAGCGAGTTTGCGATCCTGTTGCTCCGGTCGGAATAGCCCGCCGCGCGCTGGTACAGGACCTGGTCCTGCACCCGAATGGATACTACGCCGGAGAAGGCGTTTCTCTCAATGGATGTGTCGAGTATTTCGGTGAGTTGGTTCTTATTCATCATTTTCCGTTGGTAATTACTGCTCGATATTTCTTATAACTCTTGCAGGGTTACCGGCCACGACCGTATTTGCAGGGACATTACGTGTGACGACTGCTCCTGCGCCCACCACAGAATTCATGCCGACCCTCACCCCTGGCAATAAAATGGCGCCACCCCCTATCCATACATTGTCCTCGATCACTATCGGCTTGGCCACCTCCCATCCCTGGATTCGAGTTTCTGCCTTAAGATCATGGGCGGCAGTATAGATCTGTACGGCGGGGCCGATCATGACATGATTGCCAATCCGCACCTCATTGTTATCCAAAATGGTACACATGTAATTTATGAAGACATGATCGCCAAGGTAGGTGTTTTTGCCGTAGCTACAGTAGTAGGGTGGCCAAATGATCGAATTCTGACCGATTGCGCCTAACATTTCCCGCAGGATGGGTGGTCGGTCAACTTCCTTTTCTGTCTGATTATAGCGATGCAACAGCCCCTTGGTTTGTTGCCGTTCAGCTTCCAGCTCTGGGTCAAGGAAGTTGTACCTTTCTCCAGCTAACATTTTCTCTTTTTCAGTCCTTACCGGCATCTAGTACCTCCTGTCTGGTTTCTACCTCTAAACGTTTTGTGCCATCATCCTGTAGGGGATATGCCCTTTCAGGGACAAGTCTGCCCCGGCTCTTATGGGAACTTTGTTGGGCGCATCCACCGACCACAATTCTAATCTTTGCAACAAGATGACGCCGCCTTAAAAGGTTTCAAGAACGCAGATTCAGCCTTTGTTCAACTCCATCTTTATCCGCGCTTCCGCTGTTCGCAATGCTTTCAGCCTGTTTCGCTGTAATGTGTGTTGGGGCGTTCCCGGCGTAAACTTTACCTGAGCTTTCCTGGTTTTGCTTATCAGCGATGCCATCGCACGCAGCGCATCTTGTAAATCATCCTGTGTGAAACTGTTTTTGTTGTCGGGTTTCTTCTTCATCAAGGCAGAGGCGATGTGTAATGCTTTGAGGTTTTCTCGCAGCATTGTGTGTTGCCACGTTCCCGGTGCCAGTTTCTGCTGTGCCTTTTCAGACTTGCTGATTAGTGAAGCTAACGGTCGAAGCGCTTCTTGCAAATCGTCTGGTGTGTAGTTGTCCACAGCCATCTCTTCCATTCCTTACGCCTACTCTACGTCATCAATTAGTACGCCCAACGGAGAGAGGCTGTCCCGTGTGATCTCCGCAAACCTCGCATCTCCCGTCCAGCCGGAAAAAATCAAGTAGGGAAGGCTTCTCGATGCGGCGGAATTCTTTGATTCGTAAACTGCAAACTTTGGCGGTTATGCACTATTGGGTCCAATATAAACATCGCAGGTACAACAATCTCGAAAACCTAAACGATAATACACGTTATACCCAACAGGAGAAGATGCCAGAATTGCCAATTTATAACCAAGTTCCTTGGCGGCATCCAGGGCGGCTATGGTGATTTCTGTTCCATAGCCCCTGCCTCTCGCAGATGGAATGGTCGCCACATGATAAATCCCCGCCGCATCGCTTGTCAGGAATAAACGAACACAAGTTGTTGGTATCCCATCGACCATGCCAACAAATAACTTCCAGGGTGTCTCAGATTCAAAGCCTTTATTATTAAACAAATCAAAATATGCTTTGATAACGGAATCTGAAATTTCGAAACCTTCCTTCCCGGGAATTATCCATTGGGAAAGCTGCTCTGCGTTCGACACCTGGATAATTTTATGTGGACTATCAAGTTTTAATTTTTGATTGAAGCTCTCCAAATCAAGGTACATCCCAGGGGTTTTGAAGGCATGTTCGAATCCTTTCGATAGTAAAACTTCTGAAAGGTTATATGGTTGGGAGCGGGGGGTTAGAAACCAGACCATGGGAAGTTTGCTCTTTGTAGAATAAAGCGATATTACTTCTTCCACCCTTTTGCCGACATTGTCCGATGAAAATTGCACATCATAAACGGCATTGTAAAAAACGTCGGAATGGCTCGACAGCATGCCTAGCCAATCGGATTCCTCCACAACCTGAATGCCCGGCATATGTGAATACATCATGGGGAGTTGGGCATTCATCGTGGCAAGCAGCGATTTTACGATTTCGTCCATTTCATTCTCCTTATGGTTTCACCGAATCTCGTGGGTATAACTTGTGCT
>CAZYLM010000163.1:0-6394 GCA_964648645.1 uncultured Anaerolinea sp. | reverse complement strand
TTGATGATCCGATAATACTCGATGGATGACTCCCAACTCATCCCGCCGATCAAACCGATGGTCTTCATGAGTGGACTCCGCTGAAAAGGGAATTTTCGAAGAAGTGTTTGGCGATGACGTACACCCCGCTTCCTTCCACGGCGACAGTTGAATCTGCCAGCATGATCTTTCCTTCGCTGATGATTTTTCTGTCTCCCACCTCGCTGATGCGAGCCTCGGCAATCAGCGGCTGGAACAGCGGCAGCGGTTTGCGGTAATTGATGTCGATATTCGCCGCCAGAACCTTGTGCCCCGCCGCCCAGACCACCAACCCCATCACCTCGTCCAGGATCGCCGCGGACGCCCCGCCATGCGCATGCCCCGGCGGACCCTGGTGTCTTTCTTCCAGTGTGAACTCGGAGGAAAGGATGCCTTTTTCGTCCACGAACATTGTGATTCCAATACTGTGCGGATTATCCGTACCGCATACAAAACACCAGCCATGATAGGGGATCTGCCGTTTCATGCCGAATATTTTATCTTCTTTCATGCTACAGAGTGCCGCATAATCATGTAAATTTGAAGATTAAACACAGTTGGCATGGTACTTCAAAAAGTATATTGTTTGAAAATAAGCGGTAAAATTCACAAATGATGATCCACGTCAAAATGCTCGCCAATTACCGCGCTGTCCTGCCGCCCGGGGCGAAGCATGGCATGGTCGAGTTGAATCTTTCGGAAGGTGCAACAGTCTACGATGCCGTCTCCCGCTTCGACATTCCCATCAACGATGAAAGTGTCATTGTTTTGAACGGACTGACCGTTGACTTGAACACCCCGCTTAAAGAAGGTGATACTGTCACGGCTTTTTCCGCGATCGCTGGCGGATAGTTTTCCCAACATTGGGTCACGAAGAACACCTTCAACCTGTGACCTTCAACCTGCAACTTTCAAACCAAGGAGTTCCCATGTACGGCTGGCATCTAAGAATCCTGCGAGTAAACCTCACAACGAGAAAAGTTACCACTGAAGACGTCGATCCCAAGATCGCGCGCGATTATCTCGGTGGGCGCGGATGGGCAATTCATTACATGTATAAAGAAATGGACCCCGCAGTAGACGCGCTCTCCCCGGAGAATATGCTCATCTTTGCCACTGGTCCGCTGACAGCCACGCCTGCACCGACCGGCAACCGGTACATGGTCGTCACCAAGTCTCCGCTGACTGGGGCGCTGGCGCACTCCAACTCCGGTGGCGAATTCCCTACGTGGATGAAGCGCACCGGCTTCGATCTTTTCATCTTTGAGGGCAAAGCCTCAGAGCCTGTCTACGTTCTGGTGAACGAGGACCAGGTCGAGGTCCGGTCTGCGGCGCACCTGTGGGGGAAGGATACGCACGAGACGACGGACATCCTCAAGGCAGAGGTATCCGATGACGCACGAGTCGCATGCATCGGGCCCGCGGGAGAGAATCTCGCTCTCATGGCAGCCATCATGAACGACAAACATCGCGCGGCGGCTCGTTCCGGCGTGGGCGCGGTGATGGGAAGTAAAAATCTCAAAGCCGTGGTAGCGATGGGGAACAAGAACCCGCCCCTGCATGACCCCGAAGGGATGCGTGAGATCAGCGTGGGAACGTCCAAGAACGTGGGCGCGGACGTGAAGAAGGGCTCGAACATGCGCATTTACGGCACGTCTTATGTGCCGCAGGTGACGAATACGCTCGGCATTCTGCCGACGCGCAACTTCCTGCAAGGGACGTTCGAGCATGTCCACAACGTGGATGGTGACGCACTAAAAAATCAATATCTGATTCGTCATACGCCTTGCTATCGCTGTCCGCTTTCCTGTGGGCGGCTGACCGAAGTACCGGATGGTCCGTACAAAGGCAAGGGTGAAGGTCCTGAATATGAAACCATCTCGTCGCTGGGCACGGGCTGCGGTGTCAGTAATCTCGCCGCACTGGTGAAGGCGAATTATCTGTGCAACGAATATGGCATGGACACCATCACCACAGGGATGACAATTGCAGTCGCGATGGAGATGTATGAGAAGGGTTATGTCTCGGAGGTAGAAATCGGTATGCCGCTCAAATTCGGTGACCATGATGCCATGATCGAGATGATCAAGCTGATGGCGTATAACAAAGGCTTCGGTAAAGACCTTGCCATGGGCAGTTATCGCCTCGCCGAAAAATACGGTCACCCCGAACTTGCCGTTACCACCCGCAAACAGGAATTCCCCGGATACGACCCACGCGGATCGCAGGGCATGGGCTTGCTGTACGCCACCTCCAACAAAGGCGCTTCGCACATGGAAGGTGACGTTGCCTATGAAGAGGTCTTTGGCGTGCCCATTAAGGAAAATCCGCTCAGCACCGAGGGCAAGCCCGAACTCGTCAAACACTTCCAGGATTCGTTCGCGTTGATCGATTCGTCGGGTTTGTGCGTCTTTGTCGCCATCCGTTACGTCTTCGACAAGAACCGCCTGATATGGCCACAGACCTTGGCTGCGATGATGAATCTCAGCACCGGCGCTGGTTACACCCCCGAAGAGGTGATGAAAGCCGCTGATCGCGTGTACACTCTTGAGCGCATGTTCCTCATCAAGGCCGGTTCCGGTCCTGAATGGGATGTGCTCCCGTATCGTATGTTGAATGAGCCGCTGCCGGATGGTCCCGCCAAGGGCATGGTTGCCGAACTGGACAAGATGCTGCCCGAGTTCTACGAAAAACGCGGCTGGGATGAGAAGGGTTATCCCACCAAAGAGAAATTGATGGAGTTGGGTCTGCCGTTGTAAGCGGCAGGAGGCTGAATGTCGGATTTGGAAAATGCGATTCGCCTGATCCGTTCGGGGCAGAAGGATGATGCCCAAAAATTGCTCCAGTCGGTCATCAAGGGTGACCCGAAAAATATCCAAGCTTGGTTTTGGTACGTGGAGACCTGTGCCACGAATGAAAAGCGAATCCAGGCATTGGAAATGTGTTTGAAGTTTAACCCGGGCAACGCGCAGGCGTCTAATGCGCTTCAGAAGTTCCGCGGCGATACTCGATCACCCTCCTCCCAAACTGAACCGCCCAAACCGAAGATGTCTGTTGAACCGGAGCAGACAAACCAGGAAGAGAATATTTATTCGTATGACCCGTTGAAACCACTTTTCAAACCGCGGGAGACGATTACTTCTCCGAGGTCAACCTGGGATCCGCCTGCATTATTTGCGGAAGAAAAATCTGCGAACGAGTCTTTCGAGCCAGGCTTGCAACCGGTCTTTCAAAAAAAACCGTGGGAATTGGACCCCTCCGAGTATGAAGACAACTCGATGCTATCCAGAAAGAAGAAGCCGGTTCAGACCTATTCGGCTTTAGATGTCTGGGCAACAGTTCTGACCGTTCAGGACTCCGAAGCTTACGAAGAAATTCTAAAAGACCCGAAGGCAACCCTCGGACGCGCCTTCGGTTGGGTCGCTCTCGCGGGGCTGGTTAGTGCCATCGCATTTCCTTTCATGCTTTTGGTGAACCCGCAGATAACGGATATTACATCTTCACCAGAATTCCGAAGCCTGAACGCGTCTGGCGGTGGGACAGCGTTCCTTGTCTTCGCCACATTTTTCATGCTGATCTTTGCTCCCATTGTGGGCATCATCAATCTCGCAATCACTGGGGGTGTTCAAAACCTGACGGCGGGCTTTTTTGGCGGTACAGGAAATTTCACCCGCACAGTTTATGCTTTGGCGGCATATATTGCACCTATCACAATGATCGTTGCATTGCTGGCGATCGTTCCCGTTGTTGGGCAGTGCGTGGCATCGCTGCTTGGTTTTTACACAATCATCCTCAATATTCGTGCCCTGCGTGCGGCGCATTCGCTATCCACAGGTGCAGCCCTCGGCGCCCTTCTTGCCCCCGGGTTGATCGTGATGATATTCGCCTGTCTGCTCGCCTTCCTCTTTGGCGGCGCGGCGATTCCACAAATGTAACGCTGAATCTAATCACTATGAAGCGGATGCATAAAATGCGTCCGCTTCTTGCTTAAGGGAGGCTTGATTCTGTTTTCTGAATCTTTGGTATAACCTCCGGTATGACCGATTCCGCCCTCAACCTGCTTTGCAAAGCTTGTGGACTTTGCTGTTCCGGGCATCTCTTCGCCTGGGTGCGGTTGGATGCGAACGAACTCGACAAGGTGGAGAAGCTCGGTCTGCGCGTCATCCGCGATGACCCGCGTCAGCGCGGTTTCTTGCAGCCGTGCCCGGTTTGGGACGGGGCATGTACCGTGTATTCGTCGCCAGATTACCCGCGCAGCTGCAAACGATACAAGTGCAGGCAATTCAAGGATTTGGGCGACGAGAAAATATCCTATGGTGAAGCATTGGAAAAAATTCAAAAGGCACACGAGCTGATCCGTGAGGTAGAGGGGTATTTATCCGAACCCAAAGTACTTAGCTTTCGCGAGAGGCTGCTTGAAAAACTGGAAGATCGCAGCGCCGAAAATGCAGTATTTCGTAACAAGGCTCAGGGCTTGGTCTCGTATTTTGAAGACTTTTTCGGGGTTATGGATTTTTTTGATTAACCGACCTGCCGATAGGAACTGAGGTTAATGGCCAAAGCCCGAATTTGTTCTTCGATCACCGCCAGCGCATTTTCTGCATCTATGACATCGAGATCGGCGACGTCCCAATAGGTAATCTTTCCTGCCCAGTCTGGGAATTGCCTTTCCATCATTGGCTGGTGTTCCACGCGGTTGATCGCAACGATAAGACCTGCTCCTTGCAGGTCTTTTTCTTCCAATTGCATGGGGAAGCGAACCGGATCGCCCGGAGAAAGCCCGTGTTGGGCGAGGCGTTCGAGGGCAAATTTGGAGATGGGACCTTCGTTGCGCCCTTCGCTGGCTTCGAGTCCGCGGGAGATTGCCTTCCAGTTAAGTTTCATCTTCAAGGCGAGGTCGTTGAAGAAAATCTCCGCATACCGGCTGCGATAGTAGTTGCCGGTACAGATGAATAGAACGGTGTCGGTCATGTCAGCTATGGATTGCGTCGAGAGTGATACGCTCGACGTGAATGCGGCAGATGACGCGAGTCTCCTGTTCCTGCTTTTCGAGCGGGAAGACGCAGCCGTAATACTGCGGATGATTTGTGTATTGCCGCGTGATTTCATCCAGATGATGAATCGCTCCTTCGTAGACGAGTTCCGCTTCCCCGCGGATTTGAATGAAGCGGGCGGTATTCTCCGGGTCGATGATGAGGAGGGAGACTTTGGGGTTGCGGCTCATGTTCCGCCCCTTTTGGCGTTCCAGTGAAGTGTTGACTCGCGGATATTCGCCGTCGAAGTCGCACCATACCAGGCTGGATTGCGGTTGCCCATCAGGCATCAGCGTGGTCAAGGCTCCATGGACGGGACGAGTCAACAGGTCCAGGTGAGAGGCGGGGATGGGGGAATGAGTCAGGTCTTCGAGTTGCGGATGCTGATCCAGTGGGGTTATCTTTTCGGTATTTTTCTTTCTCGCGTCCAATGCGACAATATGCTGGGGGAGAATTTTGCAAAGGGTGGGGATTTCCTTTTCTCGTAATTCCGCAGGGACGCAGGCACCGAAGTAGGGTTTCCTGCCGATGTAATTGAAAGTGAGATTATCCAAATGCTCCATTGCGCCTTCATCGGTCATTTCCACGACCATGCCGCGGATTTCGAGGGAGCGCAGCGGCTCGCCCGGGTCATAACACAGCAATGTCACTTTGGGGTTGGTTCGCATGTTCTTTTCTTTGCGAAAGCCACGCATGGTGTTGATTCGGATATGCGTCCCGTCATGGTCACACCAGACCGGGGTGGTTTGAGGGAAACCATCTGGCATGAGGGTGGTGAGCGTCGCGGCGCGCGGGTACATTACAAGGTCGAGAAAATTCTCTGGAATATTGTGAGTCACAAATAGAAAATACCCTTTAGATCGGGAATTGTTGCGAAATATTTTCGATACGAGGATGTTTCATTTAAAACACCTCGTAAGGCGATGAATAATTCCGTTTGCAGGTAGGAATTCTTTTCCTGTTTTTCTTTGGATAGAAGAACCGCGTCGTCCTCGATTGAAACGCTCAGTTGACCTCCAGCTGCCAGCCATTCCAAGCCGAGTTCAATGGCAGACGGACGTGCAGCAGATGCAGCGGCGAGTTCGGAGATAGTTGTCTTTCCACTACGCTGGTTCAGGACGAATTTGCACAAGCCTGCAAGATACGCAAGAAATTCATCGGGCTTTTGTTCTGCAGGAGGCTTAGCAAAGACATAGACGATTTTTGGCTTGACGATGTCCAATGCTTTGCGAAGTTCGGCGGGGGATGGCGGCGTGGTGTAGAGGGTGAGTTCGTCGGCTTGAGTCAATTCAAGTCGGTTTACGCCTGCGGAACGGTCGGGTCCTTCTGCCCATATGAGAGTG
>CAZYLM010000162.1:0-6440 GCA_964648645.1 uncultured Anaerolinea sp. | reverse complement strand
GATGCGGTTATTATCTGCGGAATCAGACTTCTGTCAAGGTGCGATGCGCAATGACACGCATCCCGCCCTGATGTTTGGCGGCGTATAAGGCAAAATCTGCTTCGCGCATGAGGGCGTTCAGGTCCGTCATGCTTCCTCGAAATGTAGAAACGCCTATGCTGACACGGATCGAAATGGCGTGTCCGGCATATTGAAAGCTGGAAGAGTTGAGCCGCTCAAGGATGCGTTCAAGGCATTCCTTTGCCTGATGGGCATTGGTGGCGGGAAATAGAAAAATGAATTCATCGCCGCCGTACCGGGCGAAAATATCCATTTGGCGCAGCCCGGAGATGCAGATATCAGCCACATGTTTCAGAGCGGAATCTCCGGCAAGATGGCTGTACACATCGTTGATATCTTTAAAATTGTCAAAATCCAATATAGCGACTGAAAATTGATGGGCATACCGTCTGGCACGCTCCAACTCGCGTGCAGCCTGCTCGAAGAAATAACGGCGATTGAAGACGCCGGTCAGTTCGTCTGTATGGGATAGCAGTCGAAGCTGTTCTTCTGCAATATCCAGCCGGTGGACGAGCGTGAAATTGTTATATAAAGAAACAGGTGCAAGCAGAAGGGGGATCAAAACAGCCAGCATCATTCCAATAAAAGAAAGCTCCCCTTCGACCAGGTAGAGGGTCATGCCTGCCAACAGGACCGATGAGGCAATCGCCAACAGGGTGGACGCGAGCGTCATGCGCCAGACTCCGAACCTCCTGAGGAGGCTGGGCAGGGCGCTCTTTTTTGAAGTAAGTCCATTAAATCGTCGCATTGTATGTTTGGTATATTTGTCGGCAAAAACAAGCCTAAAGGGTTATCATCTTACCCTGATTTGGCGAAAAGCCTACCACCCAAACATCCCAATCCCGGAGCAGTATGATCGCCTCACCCTTATTTGAATTTGCATTGTTGAGCTTTGTTTCGATGTTCACCATGGTTAACCCGATCGGCGTGGTACCCGTCTTCACCGCCATGACCGCCAAACTGTCGCCGCAAGAGTCGCACCGGGTGGCGCGCAAAGCGACATTTACGGCGCTGGTTATTCTGCTGGCATTTGCCCTTACCGGTCAATGGATATTCCGTTTTTTCTCCATCTCAGTCGACAGCTTGCGTGTGGTGGGCGGCGTGATCTTTTTCTTCATGGGGTACGAAATGCTGCAAGCCCGCCTCACGCGGACCCAGTTCGACGACGAAACCACCCATGAATATATCAACGATATTTCCATCACGCCTTTGGGCATTCCCATCATCTGCGGACCGGGCGCCATCACCACTGCGATCCTGCTTATGAATGAATCGGATTCGGTCGTCAAACAGAGCCTTGTGCTGGGGGTTATTTTCGGGATCATGGTGTTCACCTACTTACTATTGCTCGGGGCGAAGCAGGTCATGCATTTCATCGGCGAGAACGGCAACAAGGTCATGCTGCGCCTGATGGGACTGATCGTGATGGTGATCGCCGTCGAATTCTTTTTTGCGGGTCTCACCCCTATTGTGAGAGAAATGTTGAAGGTCCAATGAAAGGCAAACTCGACCTTGCCAGCCTGCTGCTTTTCACAGCCCTGCTGTTTGGCGCTGTCGTTCGTTTCTATCCGGTGCTGACCAGCGGTTTTCCGCTTAATGACGGTGGTATGTTCTACGCCATGTCTCACGACCTGCGTACGAACGGATTTGCCCTGCCGGAATTTACCACCTATAACCACGCCGGGATTCCCTTTGCCTACCCTCCGTTTGGTTTTTATGTTGCCGCGCTTCTTTCCGTGCTCACACCTGATGCGAATCTATGGGTCTTTCACTACGTCCCGGCTACGGTCAACTTCATTGCCATTCTTGCATTCTACTTTTTTTCCAAGGAACTTCTCAACTCCCGCCCGGTTGGGGCCTCAGTAACACTGTTCTTTGCCCTCTTTCCGGCTTTTTTTACCTGGCAGGTCATGGGCGGCGGGATGACCCGCTCTTTTGGCTTCATCTTTTGGCTGTTGATGCTGCGGCAGACTCTGTTGCTTTTCAAAGACCCTCAAGTTAAACACCTTTTGCCTGCCATATTATTTGGTTCAGTTGCGGTGACCAGCCACCCTCAAATTGCCCTTCAGGCTGTACTAAGCGGTGCGGTACTCTTTCTTTTGTACGGGCTCAATAAGCGTGGGCTGATATTCGCTGCCCTGTTCGGGTTGGGAGTGGCTGTCTTTACGTCCCCATGGTGGTTTACCGTGTTGGCACGTCATGGGATGGACCCATTCCTTTCCGCGGGCAGTTCCAGCCCGCGCTCGTTGGAAGGATACCTTGAATTGTTCAGCTTCAATTCGTTGGACCACCTGCTGATGATCCCCTTGATGCCCCTGGCAATCATGGGTTTCTTTGAGACCAGAATGCCAAAGAGGGATAAGACATTCCTGGCTGTATGGGCGGTTGTGATGTGGCTTGCAGATCCGCGCGGGTCAGGCGGTGTGGTTATTCTTATGCTGCTGTTGACGTCGGGATGGGGGTTGGTAAAACTTTCAAAGTGGATCCACCGTCTGGGTGATGAACAAGCGGAGGCGGCATTGTCGAGCCGTGCCGGGGTCGGGATACTGTCAGGGCTTTCACTCATCCTGCTGTTTGGGGCGATTATTATGGATTTTCGTCTGGTCAATACCAGCCTGAACGCAGGCAGCCTTGAAATGATCGATTGGGTGAAAGCAAACGTGGAAGGCGGGAAGACCTTTGCGCTTGTAACCGGCAGGGAGTTTTCGATGAGCGACCCGTTGCAGGAATGGTTCCCGGTATTGACAGGGCAGAAAAGCCTGTCGACGATGCAGGGGCTCGAGTGGATTCTTAAAGACGATTTTTTCGACTACTATGAGCAGACGTCCGCCCTCCAAAAATGTGCGGACGTAACCTGCCTTGACGAGTGGATCCTCCTCAACAATAGACCATACGATTATCTGGTTGTCACGGTCCCGCCTGACACTTCGTTAGATGAATCCGCGGAGACGTTGAGAGGTTTGGGTGTCTCTGTACGTTCTTCGGACTCGTATGTGCTTCTCTTCGAATCTGACAATGCGCTTGTCTTTGAAAGAAATAAATGACGCCGCTGTTGGGCGGCCGTCATTTATTTAATCGTTTACTTGCCGGTTGGGATTGAGGGAATTTTTGTATCGTACAGCCATGCGTTAAAGAAGTCATCCAGTTGCTGCCCGCTGACCTCTTCTGCCACAAGGATGAAATCCTCTGTAGTGGCGTTGCCGTATTTGTAACGGTCATAATAGGTGGACAGGATTTCGAAGAAGGCATCATTGCCTACTTCAATACGTAAGGCGTGCAGCGTCAAACCGCCTCGCAGGTATACACCACCATTGAAAAGGTCGTTCGGAGCGGGGTCGCCGGGTGGAGGGTAGAAGTCGGGATATCCCTTAACCTCGTTATAAACCCCATCCACCCATTCATCGAGTCCTTCTTGCCCGTAATCGTATTCAACCCATAGGGCTTCGCCATACGTGGCAAATCCCTCATTGAGCCAGATGTCGCTCCAATCGGCAACGCTGACGGAATCGCCAAACCATTGGTGAACCAGTTCGTGCGCGACCACTGCTTCAGTGCCTTCGATATCGTTGAGATCCACCATGTCGACGCCAAAAATGGACATGGTCTGGTTTTCGAGCGCTGCGCCAAATTCGGTATCCATGACCATGGCGCCGTACACTTCGAATGGATAAGGACCGAACAGCTCGCTGAAATAATCGAGCATTTCACCCTGCCGCGCAAAAGGTTTGTTGACTCCGGAGGGGAGGCTGGCGGCGAAGTAATTGCGGATCGGAATGCCGCCGTCTGATTTCATCTTTTCTGTCTTGAAGTCCGTGATGTTGATGGTCGTCAGGTAGCTTGCCATCGGGTCGCGGACGGCGAAGGTGTAGGTGGTTGTATCGCCGTTGTCGGTTTCATTTTGCAGTGCGCCGTTGGCGGCAACTTCGAACGGCTCGGGTACGGTGACGATGATGGTGTATGTGGCTTTGTCGAGCGGATGATCGTTGACAGGGTAGAAGCTTGCCGAGCCGTCCGGCTCACTCAAGACAAAAATGCCTTTGTCGTAAATGACCCAGCCCGTGGGTACGGGCAGGGCAACAGACGTTATTTGATCGGGAATGCCTTCGTATTCAACTGAAACTGTGAAGGCTTCACCGTTTGCGAGGGGCCGTGCCGGGATGATCGTCAGCTCCTGTCCGTTTCGTTCAAACTCCGCCGCCTCTCCGCTGACTGTGACAAGGGTGATGTCAAACCCGAGAAAGTCCAGGTTGAAGCGGCCGAGATCCTGTGTGGCAACAGCATCGATGGTTGTGACCGCTTCAAGGTCACTGGTTTTTATATCATGCACAGTGATATCCAGTGTGTAATGTTGAGTATCGTAGCCTCCGTTGCCGAAGCCTGGATAATACGAGTCTCCCAACCCGCTGGAGCCGGCAGGGGGATCGGCAGGGGTTGGGGCTTCGGTTGCCTGCCCGGTGGGTTCTTCGCTTGGGATGGCTGTTGTCGCAGGCTGGGTTTGCGCCGGCAGGACTGATTGACAGGCAGGGGCAATCAATAATGCAAGAGAAATGATCAAATACTGACGTTTCATTTTTACTCCAGTCAACTGATTCCTCATCGCCTTCCCTCCCACTCCAGCATAAATTGATCTAAAAATCGGAGCATCACCTCGTGGCGTTCCTCTGCGATGCGTTTGGCGGTCTGTGTGTTCATGCGGTCTTTGAGGAGCAGGAGTTTCTCGTAGAAGTGATTGATGGTGGCGCTTTTGCTATTCTTGTATTCCTCAAAGCTGGCGTGCATTTGAGGCGGAGAGTTGGGGTCGTAGAGCGGACGGTTCTTGTAGCCGCCATAGGCGAAGGCGCGCCCGATGCCAATAGCACCTATGGCGTCGAGTCGATCTGCATCCTGTACGATGAAGCCTTCGGGCGAGTTCATTTTATTTTCCACGCCTGCACCCTTATAGGAGATGTGCTTGATGATCTCGCAAACTGCATCGGCGGTGGTTGAAACTACATGGTGCGAATCGAGCCAGGCACGGGCACGATGCGGAGTTTCATCCCCGGAATCATTGAACTTCCAATCGTCGAGGTCGTGCAGTAAGGCGGCGAGTTGAACGATGAAGGCATCCGCCTTTTCGATCTC
The DNA here is from genome assembly GCA_964648645.1 of uncultured Anaerolinea sp. Classification (GTDB taxonomy): domain Bacteria; phylum Chloroflexota; class Anaerolineae; order Anaerolineales; family Villigracilaceae; genus Villigracilis. The sequence continues at coordinate 1,259 of CAZYLM010000162.1, read as the reverse complement.
ACAGATGGCGAGGGCGGTCTTCCAAACGCGGTGGATGTGCCACCAATCATGCCCCGAGGATTCGTCTTCAAATTCAGCGCGGATAAAGTTGGCGGTCTGCTCGATGATCTGTTCGTTCGTCATATTACCAGCCGCGCAGGGATGTGAGTTTGATGCGGATTGCGGTGGAATATTCATCTGCGAATTTCTGCGGGGTCGCGCCAAGGCGTTTGATGCCTTCACGGTATTTGCGCATGTAAACGCCGTTCTTGTTGACGGGTCCGGCTTTGGGGTCTATTTTTGCGCTTCCGCTAAAGATGATGACATCCTCTTCGCCTTTGGGGTCCGGTGTGTTGAAGTGCAGGGCGACATTGGCATTGTTCATGATATGTTTGAGCTTGAAGGCGCCTGGCTGGCTGTAAATGAGCAGTGAATCGCCATCCACGATGAACCAAACCGGGCGAGGCTGAGGCGTATTTTTCGAATCCATGCTGGTGAGCCAGATGAAGTATTCTTGCTTAAGATGGCGCATCGCTTTGCGCCCAAATTTGGATTTGAACTCGACCACTGGGTCCTCCTCAGATTGACATGAATATATTCAAATGGAATTGTACCTGCTTGTTCTTTGGATTACCCGCTCCTTTTGGAGGGAATTGCTCAAAGAAAAATGGCGTCTTCATTTGAAGGCGCCATTTTCTGCTTGATGGTACGTTGCGGGTCGATTTAGTAATCCATGCCGCCCATGCCGCCAGGAGGCATGGCAGGAGCCTTTTCCTTCTCAGGGATGTCCGTGATGAGCACATCGGTGGTGAGGATCATCGCAGCGATGGAGGCGGCGTTCTCGAGCGCACCACGCACAACCTTGACCGGGTCGATGACGCCGGCTTTGATCATGTCGGTATATTCGCTGGTGAGTACGTTGAAACCGATGTTCGGGTTCTTCTTCTCAGCGGCGGTGCGGCGGACGGTGTCGATGATGACGGAGCCATCCTGACCGGCATTGGAAGCCAATTTGCGGATCGGGGCTTCGAGCGCCTTCTTGACGATGTTGATACCGACCTTCACCTCTTCAGCTTCGTCTTCCTGGGCCTTGGCAAGTTTGTCGAGCTTGGCAGAAGCGTTGATGAGGGATATCTCACCACCGGGCACGATGCCTTCTTCAACCGCGGCACGGGCAGCGGAAAGGGCATCTTCAACACGGTGTTTCTTTTCCTTCATTTCGGTCTCGGTTGCAGCACCCACGCGGATGATGGCGACGCCGCCGCTCAACTTGGCGAGGC
>CAZYLM010000161.1:0-6479 GCA_964648645.1 uncultured Anaerolinea sp. | reverse complement strand
GCAGTTTCTTCGGCTTGATCCTGCTTCCGCCTCGCACAAACTGGAAATCTGGTCCAGCCATGCGGGCGGCCGTTTTTCTCTCGGTGAGCTTTTTCTCCCTTGTCCTTATGCATGGTTGGGCAGCACTTGCAAGTAAATACGAAAGTTACTCCTGCGTCTTTTGCTTTTCAAATTACCTCGGTTTCTTCGACCCTCTGGGGATTCTCTTCTTCATCCTTGCATTTAAATATGCATGGAATGACAACCCGAATCGTATTGTAAAAATCCTTTCGATCTTTTTTGCCATTCTAGTTGCAACGGGAATTGGATATTCTTTGTTCGAATTTGTTGGGAATGGCATTCTAAACCTGCATGTCATCCCACGCCCCCGCCTAGGAGGCTTGGGCTTCATCGCCATTGTAGATGCGTTGACTCAAGGCTTGAATATGTCGCTTGTTGCTGTCAAGCGCTGGGTTGGATCCGCACTTGGTTTACTTGCAGGGCTTGGCATTACGCTCCTTGCGGTTTTATTCTCAAAAAGTAAACCGAGCAAAAACTTTACTACCGTCCTTGTCAACTCATTCCTTGCTACAGGTATTGTTCTCTCTCCCATCCTGCATCTCGGAGAAAGCAGACCCGACTGCCCCGGGACAGACATCATCCGCGACCACGAAGAACTTGGCACATTTCTCGCATCGGTCATTCCGCCCGATAGTCTGGTATATTGGGATGGTGGAAACGCCTTCACACCGATGATCTACGTCCCCAAGGCGCGAATTTTCCCCCCGCAGATCAACGATGGATACACATTCCATATCGGTGGTGACCCGGATGTGCTTTATTATTTCAGCCATTGGAACAGCGAACTCTCTGACCGCTGGAGGGCTGAAGCCGACATATTCGTCATTGAAGCAAAACGCTATGCAGACTGGAAAAACTTTCTCACCCCGGTGGAATTTCAGGAATTTGAAAAACCCCCGGTTTCGCAGTCATGCAATGAAGGCGCCGAACTCAGGATATTTAAAAGACTCCCATGAACCTTTCCCTCATAGTTCCAGTTTACAACGAGCAGGACAATCTCCCACTTCTTTTTGATGCCATTTCAGATAACATGAATGCACTCGGAAAATCATGGGAGGTTATCTACGTGGATGATGGCTCCCACGATGACAGCCTTCCAATTCTCAGCAGGCAGGCTGAAAAGGACCCTGAACACGTACGCGTTATTTCTTTTCGGCGCAATTTTGGTCAGACAGCCGCCATCGCTGCCGGGCTGGACTATTCTCAAGGCGAAATCATCATCCTGCTGGATGCGGATCTCCAGAATGACCCGCGTGACATTCCCATGTTATTGGAGAAGCTCGATGAAGGCTACGACCTCGTCAGTGGCTGGCGCAAACAGCGCAAGGACAATGCTGTCACTCGCAACTTCCCGTCGATGATGGCAAATCTACTTATATCGCGTGTGACTGGTGTAGAACTTCATGATTACGGATGCACACTCAAAGCCTATCGCCGCCCCGTGCTGGAAGGCTTCCGTCTTTACGGTGAGATGCATCGATTCATCCCTGTTTTTGCCAACTCGGTCGGTGCACGTATCACTGAGGTCATTGTCAACCACCAGCCCCGCCGCTTTGGCAAGACCAAGTATGGACTGGAACGAACCCTGAAAGTCATCCTCGACCTCTTTACGGTGAAATTCCTTGTCAGTTACTCCTCCAAGCCCATTTATCTTTTTGGCGGAACTGGTATGGGATTGATGGTCTTAAGCGCCCTCATCATGACCTATTTATTCATCCGACGCATCTTCTTCCTGGTCGGCGTAACGGGTTCGCCCCTTTTCCAGACCAGTGTGATGTTCTTCATCCTTGGCTTCCAATCCATGCTGATGGGGCTGATCGCCGAACTGCTGGTGCGGACGTATCACGAATCCCAGCGCAAACCGACCTACACTGTCCGGACAAGAATCAACATTGATGATTGAGTGGCTTAGAAAAAATCGACAGACCATTGTACGCGGGTTAGGCAGTTTGCTGGCATTGACTCTGCTTTTGGTCTTGATCCGCGAAGAGGGCGATGGAGAGTTGTTCTCGGCGCTGCGCCGCGTTTCCATTTTGTATTTTCTATTCGCCCTGCTTGCCCTACTGGTCTCGCGTATTTTTGCCGCCACGCGTTGGTACGTCCTACTGCGTTCAGCGGGAGTTGACATCCCCCTCACTCGCGCTGTCATGTTGATGTTCACCGGCAACTTCTCTTCCAATTTTTTACCGACAACCATCGGCGGGGATGTCGTCCGGCTTGGTGGTGCAATGCAAATGGGCTATGACCGCGCCATCTGCCTCGCCTCCCTTGTCGTGGACCGGTTGATAGGGATGGCGGGAATGATCCTGGTACTACCCCTTGGCTTGATTCCGCTCTTCTCGTTGGACAAGAATCTCTTCCAACCTGTTGTGTTGGCTGGAATTTTTCAAAAGGGAAAAGATTTCATCCGGCGCACGCTTGAGGCGTTCTCGATCTGGCTGAAAAGACCAGCGGGGTTATTTGGCGCATTGGGTGCCACATTGGGCAATCAGGCATTTATATATTTCATGATCTACTTGCTGTTGCAGGGCATCGGTCATCACATCTCGTTCTGGCTTGTAGCAGGCATGTATACCCTGACGTATTTCGTAACATTGATTCCCATTTCGATCAACGGTCTTGGGGTTCAGGAACTTTCGATGACATTCCTGCTCGTTCAACTGGGTGGGTTGACCTCCTCCGAAAGCGCGACGATTGCCCTGCTGACCCGCATCCTGTTCATCATTGCCAGCCTGCCAGGCGCGTTCTTTCTCCCGTCCATTCTTGCGGCGATGAATAAAGAGTAACGCAAGATAAATCTTGCGGACCGCTTATGGAAGCCGTTTCCTCAAAAAAATTTCTACAAGTGTGGCTATGGACGCTGACAATTGTCAGCCTGTTTGCAATTCTCCAGACTATGCAGCGCACAAATGAATTGGAGATCATTCTCTTGCGTTCTAAGTGGATTGGGCTAGTGGGGATTTTCGCCCTCACGGCTGGTACAGGAATGTGGTTATCTTTCTCTCCGTTCCTGGATAGAATCGTAATCCGGCTCGAACAACTCAAAACTCCATCCAGCAATATTTTATGCACAATGTATTATGCATTAATCGTCTTTGCTTTCCTTTTTGTCTTTTTTATCCGCCTTTACGTTTTTGGTTCCATACTCCCACAAATCATGCCGATCCTGTGGGTTTTTCTTTGGTTAAGCCTGATTCAAACCATTGTTTTGAAATTCCTTCACAAACTGGAATGGAGCGCTGCTTTTACAATCATCGTCCTGCTCCAGGGGTTCATATTTCAAACTTACGGCATTTTCGCCGCTACTTCTGCCAACCCATTCTCGATCGGATACTCAGAAGCTGGGCGGCATTACTATGCCTCGTTGTTTTTTTCGAAAAAAATATACGGAATGGATTTGGCGCTTCCATTCCTCCATCCATCCCGTTATCTGCTTCTCTCCATTCCCTTCCTACTTGACGGTTTGCCGCTGTGGTTTCACCGCTTCTGGCAGGCGCTCTTGTGGTTCGGGTTGACGATTGGGTCCGCATACTTCCTCGCACGGCGGATGAAGCAAAACGCGGGAATGACGGTTCTTGTTACAGCCTGGGCGTTTTTATTCTTCCTTCAAGGCGCGGTGTATTATCACCTGCATGTGATGGTGATCCTGATATTGGCGGGCGTATCGATCAAACATCCATGGCGTTCGCTGTTATTCATCATCCTTGCTTCACTTTGGGCGGGCATCAGCCGCGTGAATTGGTTCCCGGTCCCGGCGATGCTGGCGGCAGCGATTTATGTTTTGGAAACGCCAGTATCTACTCAAGGTGGCATCGCCGGAGATGGTGACAAGAGCATTTGGAGGTATTGGCTTACACCCTTTGTTTGGGGAATTTGCGGAGTCTTTTCTGCTCTCGTCTCTCAATTTATTTACATCCAAATTTCAGGAAATGCAGATGCGGCAGCATTCGGGTCAAGTTTTTCATCCGATTTGATCTGGGGCCGCCTGTTGCCAAACGAGACCTTCCCGATGGGAATACTACCGGGGATATTGCTTGTTTGTGCTCCGGCATTGATCACTATATACCAGATGATGCACGGAAAGATGAAATGCCTTCATCCACTACGCTGGCTTGTCTTGATCACTATGCTTGCTGTGCTATTCGTCGGCGGGGCGATTGTCAGCACCAAGATTGGCGGAGGCGGTGACCTGCACAATATGGATGCGTTCCTGGTGATGTTGTCGGTGTTGGCAACATCCGCTTGGGCGGATCAAATTTCAGCGGAGTCTGAGTCGAAGCCGAGGATGGGCAGTGTCGGTTGGGGTGTGGCGATGGCCGGATTGCTGATTCCGCTTGGGTTTGCGATCCGGCACATCGGTTTTTATCCGAGCTTTGATAAAACGATTGCGGAAAAGGATATTCAGGCATTGCAGGAGGCGCTTGAAGATGGCGGGGAAATATTGTTTGTCACCGAAAGACAATTGATCACGTTCGATTATGTGAACGGCGTGATGCTTGTACCCGAATACGAACAAACGGAATTGATGGAGATGGCAATGTCTCGCAACCGCCCATATCTCGAAAACTTTTACACTGATTTACACGACCGGCGTTTTGCGTTGATCGTTGCCGAAGATCAGAAGTTTACGCAGCAAAAGGAGGGTGCGTTCGTGGAGGAGAATGTGGCGTGGGTCCGCTTTGTTGGAGCGCCACTGTTGTGCAATTACAAACCGGTCATAACACTGACATCGAACAACCTACAGGTGTTCGAGCCGCGCCCCAGGCAGGTGGACTGCAAGGACCCCTTCGTGGATTGATATGCGTATCTTGACCGTGATCTATGAATTCCCGCCTATTGGCGGCGGCGGTGGGAGGGCGGCGTACGACATCTGTAGCGAACTCGCCGCGCGCGGACATGACGTGACAGTGTTGACGGCACATATGGACGGGCTTCCACACGAAGAAATACAAGATGGCTTTCGAGTTGTGCGAATCCCGTCAAGACGAACAGAGGCATTCGTTGCCAGTTTCGAGGCAATGCTGTTTTATATCCTTGCCGGGCTTACACCAGGGATGAAACTGATTCGGCAAATTCATCCTGATGTGATCCATACCCATTTTGCCGTCCCTTCAGGAGCGCTTGCGTTTGTATTATCCCTGCTCACAGGCATACCCTACATATTGACCGCGCATCTTGGCGATGTACCAGGTGGAGTTCCATCCAAGACTGCACGTTGGTTTCGTTGGTTAAAGCCGCTTACAAAACCGATCTGGAAACGGGCAAGATATGTTGTTGCAGTTAGCGAGTTCACCCGTCAGCTTGCTCTTAAACATTACCCTGTCGATATTCGGGTCATCCCCAACGGCGCGGACTTCACACATGTGGTTACTGAAGGCGTGGAAGTAAATACACCTCCGCGGATCGTATTTGCGGGACGTTTTGTCGCACAGAAGAATCCGCTGGCAATTGTTCGGGTGTTGTCTATGATCAAGGATATAGATTGGACCTGTTCAATGCTGGGAGATGGTCCGATGTCTGATGAGGTAAAGGCAGAGATAGAAAAAACTGGTCTAAGAGCGCGTTTTCATCTCACAGGTTGGGTCACGCCTGCGGATGTATTGGATGAATTCTCACGAAGCGATATCCTGTTCATGCCATCATTTTCAGAGGGGTTGCCCGTTGTCGGCGTGGATGCCCTGATGAAAGGACTCGCCATCGTTGCGAGCCGGATAGGTGGATTCCTCGACTTGGTGGACCAGGACGTGAATGGCTGTCTGGTCGAGGTCCAGGATGAGGCTGGGTTTGCATCCGCGTTGAAGGACTTGCTTTCAAACCAGGACCGCCTGCTGAGATTCCGGCTTGCAAGTTTGGAAAAGGCGCAAGATTTCGAAATAGGCAAGATTGTCGATCAATACGAGGGGATGTTACAGAAAATAATTAGATAGCAAACCCTTGTAAGGGGACTGCCACCTTGCCAGTATGGGAAACGTAGGGAATCTCTGACTTGACTCTGCGGGGGAATCGTGTCAGAATTCAAAAACTGAACGCTCAATTATGACTACCAAAATCAAACCACATGAATATGCCCTATTGGACGAGATCGCCCATGACTCCCTAGTCACACAGGCAAACCTCTCGAAGCGCCTCGGCATTGCAGTCGGTAGCGTCAATTGGTATATCAAACGCCTCGTTACCCGCGGCTGGGTCAAGGTCTCGCACCTTGATCGCACCCGTCTGCAATACGACTTGACATCCGAAGGCATGAAGGTATTCACCCAACGCGCCATGAACTATGCGCGCGATTCGCTCAAAGTGTACGGCGGGCTACGCGAGAAGGCAAAGATGCTTGCCATAGATCTGAAGCAAAAAGGTGTGAAAAGTGTCTACCTCAACGGGGACGATCCGATGATGGATATTTTGCGCCTGACTTGTTTGGA
>CAZYLM010000160.1:0-6499 GCA_964648645.1 uncultured Anaerolinea sp. | reverse complement strand
TTTTTAAAGGATTCTCCGTGAGAATCCGTGACATCAGCGTAATCCGTGTACAAAAAAGGACTTAAGAAACACTCTCTAAGATTCACAGCGAAGTCCGCCCAAATGGCAGTCACCCCGTAGTGACTGCCATTGTACATACCGCGATAACTTGAATTACTATTGTCATTATTCCGGGGGGAGAAGTGTGGTTATAATTTTATTAAGCCCCATCAACTTTATGGATTCACCTGACAGGCGATTTGTAGCATGTCGTATGCATACCGGTTACTATCGATCAACATGGAATTGATTTCGGTCATGAGCGAGAGCTGACATGAAGCGCCTCCCGATCGACCTGAAGGTCGCTGCGATCTATGCTCTTTTTGGAGGGTTGTGGATATTGATCTCAGATTCGATCCTTGCCTGGTTTATCAAGGATCCTGAACTTATCACCCGTATTCAAACATACAAAGGCTGGGCGTTTGTAGCCGCCAGTGCCCTGGTTATTTTCTTTTTCCTTCGGCGCGAACTGAGTTTACGCAACGTCACTGAAGAAGAATTGGGCGAAAGCCAGGCGCTGCTGGCAGGGATCATCGATACTGCCATGGACGCCATTATTTCTCTGGATGAGGATCAGCGTATCATCCTTTTCAACCCTGCCGCCGAGAGGATGTTCCTCTGTCCCGCCGCTGCGGCTCTCGGTCAGCCGCTGGACCGTTTCCTTCCACAGCGCTATCGCCACATTCACCGCAGTCACATCCGCGCCTTTGGGGAGAATCATAATACCAGCCGCGCGATGGGCAAACTGCCAGCCCTGGTCGGTTTGCGTTCGGACAATACCGAGTTCCCGGTAGAGATCACCATTTCACAGGTCGATTTGGCAGGCCGAAAGCTTTATACCGCCATCGTGCGCGACGTTACTGAAAACCGGCGTGTAATGGAAGCCCTGATGAATGCAGAGGAAAAATACCGCAGCATCTTCGAGAATGCGCTGGAGGGCATTTTCCAAAGCACGCCCGAAGGAAGGTTCCTGGCCGTTAACCCGGCGTTTGCGCGCATGCTGGGATATGAATCGCCTGAGGAACTCATTGCGTCCATCACCGATATTGGCTCCCAGTCATATGTTGATGCACAGCGCCGTGCTGAATTCACCCGGTTAATGTCTGAAGATGGAAGCGTCACCGGTTTCGAGTACGAAATGCGGTGTAAAGACGGCAGGCGGATCTGGGTCAAAGAGAATGCGCGCGCTGTCTGCGATGGATCGGGTGCTGTCCTCTTCTTCGAAGGCATGACTGAAGATATCACCGCACGTAAGATTGCGGAGGAGGAAACCCGCCGCCGTGTCGAGGAATTTGCGGCACTCTACGACACCGCGCGCGACCTGGCTGCGCACCACGAACTGCCAAGTTTGCTTCACGCCATTGTTGAACGTGCCCGGACCTTACTCGGTGCGCCTGCCAGCGGGATATACCTTTACGATCCTGAACGTGGCGATCTCGAGATGAGTCTGACCATTGGTATGGCGGTACCGGTTGGCACCCGTCTGCAGGTGGGCGAGGGCATGGCGGGGAGGGTGGCTCAGACTCACCAAATCCTTATTGTGGATGATTACGCATCCTGGGACGGACGTTCGCCCCTTTATCAAGGAATCCCTATCAAGGCTGTGATTCAAGTTCCCATGCTTTATGCCGGTCAATTGATAGGCGTGTTGGCTGTGGATGAGGACCCCGCGTCAGAACGGAAGTTTACTCAAAAAGATGCGCACATTCTGACGCTCCTCGCCGAATATGCCGCCAGCGCGATCCATTCCACACGCCTTTATGAGCAGGCTCAAAAGGAGATCGCCGAACGAAAACAGGCGGAGGAAGCGTTGCTCGAGGCGGAGAAACGCTATCGTACGCTGGTGGAGCAACTCCCCAATGTGGTCACCTATATCGATTCGATCGACCCGGCGGTCGGCACATTATATGTCAGCCCGCAGATCGAGGAAATGCTTGGATATACGCCCGAAGAGTGGCAGGCAGATCCTCAAATGTGGCGTAAGTGCATCCACCCCGAAGATCGCGATCGCGTGATGTCGGAGGATAAGCGTCACGACGAGACGGGCGAGACACTCAACAGTGAATATCGGGTATTGGCAAAAGGCGGGCGTGTCGTCTGGATCTATGACGAAGTGGTCATGCTGCGCGATGATACCGGCAAGTCGTTGTATTCACACGGGATCATGATCGACATCACCGAGCGCAAACTTTCTGAGGTGGCCCTGCGTGAGAGTGAGATGCGGTACCGGGCCTTGTTCGAACAGAGCCACGATGCGATGTTCATCCTCGACCTCCAGGGGAATCATCTCGTAGCCAACCAGCGCGCTGCGGATATGTTGGGATATTCACCCAACGAATTGATCGGGCTTTCGTTTCGGGTAACATCCGCGGAGCCCATGCAAAGCGAGGATACCTTCAAACGCCTTTTGGGGGGCGAGCAGATCCCGTTGTATGAACGTATTTTCCGCAAGAAGAACGGCGAGTTGATCCCCGTCGAGATCAATGTTGAGCTGATCCGTGACCTTTACGGGAATCCTTTGCATGTTCAAAGTGCGGTTCGCGACATATCCGAGCGAAAACAGGCGGAGCAGGCGTTGCGCGAAAGTGAAGAAAAATTGCGCCTTTTTATCGATCACGCGCCGGTCGCCCTCGCCATGCTGGACCGTGAGATGCGGTATGTTGCGGTCAGCCGCCGCCTCATGACGGATTACAACCTCGAGGATATGGATATCGTCGGCAGGTTGCACTATGAAGTCTTTCCTGAGATACCGGAGCGGTGGAAGGAGGTCCATCGCCGCAGTCTTGCAGGTGAGGTTATACGCTCCGAGGAAGATGAGTTCATCCGCCAGGATGGCAGCATTCAATGGCTGCGTTGGGAGACTCTCCCCTGGTACACAGCTGCTGATGAGATCGGCGGGATCGTCATTTTCACCGAGGAAATTTCAGAACGCAAGCGCACCGAACTGGAATTGCGGAGGTATGCCCAAAACACGGCCGCCATGTATGAACTCAGTCAGCAGATGCTGACAAGTTCCAACCAGGCTCAAATTTATACCAGTGCGCACGAGGCTGTTCGTAAAATGATGCCTTGTGATGCATTCATCATCGGGCTTCTCGATGAAAAGACACAGGAGATCGAAGATGCCTATTTATGGGATCAAGATCAACTCTGGCCCCCCGCCCGGCATCCCTTCAGTCAGTCGCAGCTGACAACCTATGTCATTTCAAACGCCAAACCGCTTTTGGTAAACCGATGGGATGAATCGCATGATCGCATGACAGGTGCCGCTTTGTTTGGTTACCTGGAACAGGATACCCAATCGGTCCTTGCCGTTCCTTTATTCCACACCAGCGGTGAATGCTTCGGGATGATCTCCACCCAGGCGTATTCGCCCGATTCCTATACGGAAGAGCATCTGCAACTCCTGGCGACAGTGGCAAGCCAGATTTCTGAGACCATCGAAAATGTACGGCTGGTGAACGACTTGCAAAAAACAAACCTGGAGTTATTCCTCGCCTACGATGCCACCATCGAAGGCTGGTCGCATGCCATGGACCTGCGGGATAAAGAGACGGAAGGGCACACTCAGCGAGTCACCAGCCTGACCCTTGAGCTTGCCAGGCAAATGGGGGTTCCCGAAAGGGATATGCTTCAAATCCGCCGCGGCGCGCTTCTGCATGACATCGGCAAACTGGGGGTGCCGGATATCATTTTGCTCAAATCGGATATGTTAACGGACGAAGAGTGGGAAGTGATGCACAAACATCCCCAATTTGCCTATGAAATGCTTGTCGGGATCGAATATCTAAAAAATGCCCTGGATATTCCCTATTGCCATCACGAGCGTTGGGATGGAAAAGGTTATCCGCGAAAGTTGAGGGGGGAAGAGATCCCGCTTGCAGCCCGCATCTTTGCCATTGTGGATGTGTGGGACGCCATCACCACGGATCGACCTTATCGAAAAGGCTGGTCGAATGAAGCTGCGATCCAGCACATCCGCTCTGAGTCGGGCAGGCATTTCGACCCCGATGTGGTTGAAAATTTTATTGAATTGGTCGCTCGTAAACGGTAAAGCCCCGCCTAACCGGAATCAAAACGGCGGCATCTTGCCGCCGTTTGTTTCATTCTATGCCACGAAGACCATTGGCAGCGGCATGGATTTACCGCGCCAGCACCTTCACCATGTGGTAATACTCCATGTTGACCTTGCGTTTATTGCTGATGACCTCTTCAAGCGATGCGAATTGGATGCCCTTGCTTTTGAGCCCTGTCATCACACCGTGCGTCCCTTCCTTAAGCGCCTCCACGGCGCGGACCCCCATTCGGGATGCCAGCAGCCGGTCGTAGGCTGTTGGTGAACCGCCGCGCTGGATATGCCCAAGGATGGTCATGCGGGTCTTGAATCCCAGATCCATCTCGTCGATCATCTTCGCCAGGTCCGGGGTGTTGATGCCCGACCCTTCCGCATTAATGATGATGGCATGGGTCTTGCCGCGCCGGTAGGCATCCTCCACCGCTGATGCCACATCCTCCCTTACGAAGGGAGTTTCCGGGATAAGTACGATCTCCGCACCGCAGATAATGCCTGCCATCACTGCGAGGTAGCCGCTATTACGCCCCATGGTCTCGATCAGGAAGGCGCGCTGGTGGGAGGAGGCCGTGTCTCGCAGTTTATCCACCGCATCCATGATGGTGTTCATGGCTGTATCCGTGCCAATCGAGATATTCGTGCCCCAAATATCGTTGTCGATGCTGGCGGGGATGCCGATCACTTTCACACCCTGTTTCGAAAGGGCGTTGGCTCCGTTCATCGAGCCTTCACCGCCAATGACGATCAACGCGTCCATGCCCGCTTCGTTCATCTTGCGGATCGCGTCGCGCTGCCCTGTCGGTTCTTGAAAGCGTTTGCTTCTACTGGTCATGAGGACGGTCCCACCGCGCTCCAAAATACCGCCAACATCACGCGCGCCCAGAGAGCGGAATTCTCCGTTGACCAGACCTTCATATCCCTGCATTACCCCGATCACATTCATGTTGTTTGCCAGGGCTGTCCGCACCACGGCACGGATCGCCGGATTCATTCCCGGCGCATCTCCGCCGGAGGTTAGCACCCCAATCGTAAATTTTTCTGACATGTTCCAGTTCTAAAATGCCGAACCTGTAAGCGTCCTGCATTATCCTTTCTTTATTACATAAGTATCGAAATCACGCGCCACGACCGTATCTGGGAAGACTGATTGGGCTTCGGCAGCCACATCTTTTCCCCGGTAACGGCGCGAGATATGGGTAAGGATCAATTTTTTGACTCCTGCCCGCTTTGCAAGCTCCGCGCCCATTTTTGCAGTGAGATGCGAGAATTGACCCGCCATCTCTTCCTCTTCGTCGAGATATGTGGATTCGATCACCACGGCATCAGCATCTTCGCAGGCATCGACCAAATTGTCGATGCGCCCGGTGTCGCCGACCATCACCAGCTTGACGCCTTTTTCCAGATCGCCCAAAACGTCATCTGGCATGATGCGCTTTCCATTGGGGAGTGTGATCGCTTCTCCATTGACCAGCGCCTTTCGCTCCGGTCCGAATGGAACATCCAATGCGTCCGCTTTTTCAGCGAGGAAGGGCCGCCGCGCTTTTTCCTCGAAGATATATCCAAGGCTGTCTGCGCCGCGATGCGTAACCGGGAAGGCTGTCACAGTAAAATCATCCGCTTCGAAGATCACCCCGGGCTGGACTTCCACCAGACGCAAAGGCATCGGCGTTTTTTTGCCGCGCAGGACAACGTCATAAAGCAGGGTCCGCACGCGTTCCAGCGTGCCGCGACTGGCGTAGATCTCGAATTCCTCGATGGCTTCCCAACGCATGAATGTGGAAAGTAACCCCCCCAACCCGAGGATGTGGTCAAGGTGCCCGTGGGTGATGAATGCACGCGTCAGGCGTTTAAATCCCTTGCCTGATTGCAGGATCTGCCGTTGAGTCCCTTCACCGCAGTCCACCAGGAAGCGGTATTCGTTATGCGAGACGATGTGGGAGGAAAGCCCGCGATGCGCCGACGGCGCGGATGCCGATGTGCCGAGAAACAGAAGTTCGAACAAGATTGATTCCTATCAAAACGCGGAGATTCTACCAACTCCGCGAATTTGTCATGGGGCGTTAAGCCTTGCAATTTTACCTTAATCCCCTCCCCGCCACTGGCTGGGATGATTTAGGGGAGTGTTAAATACCCAAGAGACACTCTCCAAAACTGTGGGCGCGGGCACCCGCTGCACAAGTGTCGCTCTCTCGCTACGCCGCAAGTTTTGATTTCGATGTTAGACGCTGCCGGTGATTTGGAACAAAAGATAAACAGACCATTTGTGCTATAATGACTCAAGGCAAATTTTTATTCATTGTTACCAAATTAAATACTATGCATTACGTACTTCATATGCGCCCAATCTCCGATCGCAAAGCATAAATCGTCAATCGAAATGCCTCTCCT
>CAZYLM010000159.1:0-6503 GCA_964648645.1 uncultured Anaerolinea sp. | reverse complement strand
CCGAGATGCCTTTTGCGCCCATTGTTTCCGCAGGACCGAACTCTGCGAATCCGCATGCTTCACCGACAGACCGCAAATTGCAGCCTGGCGACCTGCTCGTAGTGGATTGGGGCGCAGCATATGACGGTTATATCTCTGACTTAACCCGCACTTTTGCCGTAGGCGAGGTGGATGAAGAATATCAAAAGATTCACCGCATCGTTCAAGAGGCGAATGCTGCCGGACGCGCCGCATCAAAGCCGGGCGTCCCTTGTGCGTATGTGGATAAGGCAGCAAGGGGTGTAATTGAAAAAGCCGGGTATGGAAAATACTTCACCCATCGCACAGGGCATGGTATCGGCATGGAGGGGCATGAAGCTCCGTACATGCGCGGCGACAATATGCAGATATTGGAGCCGGGTATGGCGTTCACCGTCGAGCCAGGGGTTTACCTCACCGGGCGCAATGGCGTACGGATTGAAGATAACATGGTGATTACGGACACTGGTGGGGAAAGCTTGTCCGATATGCCTCGCGGAATTCGAACTATAGGGTAGTTAAAATTCTTTGCCGCGTATTATGCAGATTTCGCGGATTTTACATGATAATCTTCGGAGATTCGCGTAATCTGCGGCAGCGTTTTTTTAATTCGGAGGGAATGTAATGGCTTCAATAATGTACTCACTGTAAGTGGTAGAATGCAATCCCTTTGGAGAGAGATGCCTGTAAAATTAATATTGCGAAACAAGGAATACGAAGTCAAAGCCGGAATGGCATTGCTTGATGCATTGAAGAAATGCGGCATCATGCCCGAATCGGTGGTCGCGATCCGTGACGGGGAACTGATCACTGAGGATGAATTATTGAAAGACGGGGAAGTGATAAAACTGGTCGCGGTGATTTCGGGCGGTTGACATGAAATGCAAGAAATGCGGAGAGAAAGCCTCGGTCAACATGCGCCAGCATCGCATGGCGTTATGTCTCGATCATTTTATCGAGTGGATTCCGGAGCAAACCGAACGATTTATCAAAAAATACAATATGTTCACACGGGAGGAAAAGCTTCTCGTGGCGGTCTCGGGCGGCAAGGATTCGCTTTCGCTGTGGGATATTCTCAACCGGCTCGGTTACAAAGCAGACGGATTGTATCTCGGGCTGGGAATCGATGAGGGAATCGGCTACTCGTCGGAATCTCATCGCCTGACGGCGGAGTTTGCAGAGAAGAACGGCTTGAAACTACACGTGGTCGACATAGAAAAAGAATACGGGCATTCCATTCCCGTCCTTTCGAGGATCAGTCATCGCGGATACGGTAAGCCGTGTTCCGTCTGCGGGTTGACCAAACGCCATGAAATGAATCGCGTTGCGCGAGACCTCGGCTATGATGTGCTTGCCACGGGTCACAATTTGGATGATGAAGCGGCGGTATTGTTCGGCAACACGCTGCACTGGGAATCTGATTATCTATTACGCCAGGGACCCGTCCTGCCCGAAATGGAAGGGCTGGCGCGGAAGGTCAAGCCGTTGTGCCGGTTTTATGAGCGTGAAATGACAGCCTACGCCATTGCTCGTGGGATCGAATATATCTATGAAGAATGCCCATTTGCGGAAGGCTCGACCCAGATTTTCTATAAAGAGGCTTTGAATCAGTTGGAGAGCGCCCGTCCCGGTGCGAAGTTGACCTTTTATCTTCGATTTTTGGAAGCTCGTCAGAGCGGGGAATTATTCGTACAGAAGGAAAACACCTCGGCTCATTTGCATCCCTGTGGGCGGTGCGGACAATTAACATCCGCTCCAGAGTTATGTTCATTTTGCAGGATGCTCGAGAAGGCGAACCTGACTGTTTCGGAAAAGTGAGTGGACCCTGGGGGTTATCTGGCAACTGTAACGATCAGACCAATCAAGAATAAACCAAAGGCGATGTACCCTGCGATCTGCTCCTGGGTGAATATCGTCATGTTGGGTGCTTCAAATCCGTACCTGTTGACCGGGCTTTGGATCGGGGTCTCCTGCCTGCCAAGCAGGGCGTCGCGAAAAGTCAACACATCAGCGGGGCGGTCATCGGGGTGTAAAGCCATTGCCCAAAGGATGGCTTTTTCCACGGTCGTGCTGAGGCGAGGGTTTATGTCGATGGGTGGGGTCAGGCTTCGGCTGTTCAAGAACCGTTTCCTGGCTTCAGTTGGCGGCTCGTTCGTTAATAGGTGATACAGTGTCGCTCCAAAAGAGAAAATATCCGCCCGCGGGTCTGTGTGGGTATCGTCTCCGCCGTATTGTTCGAGCGGAGTGTAAAGGGCGGTGCCCTGTCCCTGGATGACTGTGATGGTCACTTCCCCCGGAGCCATGATCTTTACCAGACCAAAATCGACCAACTTGACCAGGCCGCTTGGGGTGAGTTTGATATTGCTGGGTTTGATATCGCGGTGGATGATGGGTGGGTCTTGGTGATGAAGATAATCAAGTGCATCCGCGATCTGACTCGCCCAATTGAGAACGTCTTTTTCGACAAGAAAAACCTCCTTACGCCGGGCATCCTGCATTAGTTGGCGCAGATCCTTTCCGGGTACGTAATCCATGACGAGATAATCACGACTTTCGACCGAAAAGAAATCGGAGACTTTGGGAAGGTTGGGGTGATCGAGGCGCGCGAGCACAGATGCCTCGCGAAAGAATTGTTCGCGAGCTTGCTGCATGACCTCTTCTGGAAGAGCCTGGTTGTGCTCTACTTCTTTAAGCGCGCACAATCTGCCTTGCAACCGCATATCCTCAGCAAGGTAGATATTTCCTGTGCCGCCCCGCCCGATCTGTTCACGGACGATGTAGCGCTCGCGCAGGATCTCCCCGTTCGACAACGATGGGGACAAACCTTCTCCTTCTTGATTAAGCGGCTGTGATGATGAGGTGATATTTTCGGCGTGTATCACCCTTGCATTTCTGCTCAAGATTTGCAATATAATCCATGCACAGAATCCCGCTTTTCTGCTATATTATAAACTGCTTTGCATGAATGTAAAACAAGTCTGTAGATTTGTTTTTACTGTGTGAACCAACGAGGAGATTATGGAACGCGAAGAGGATTATCCAATACTGGTTGCCCAGGACGGACCATTGAAGGGCCAGCGCTGGACCCTGAACAAGACTCTCATGATGGGGCGTGACCCAACCTGCGAAGTGCAGGTTCAAGATCGGCAGGTTTCGCGCTTTCACGCGCGCGTCACACCCACACAAGAAGGGGTGACTCTCGAGGACCTTGGGAGTAAGAACGGCACGAATCACAATGGAACCGAGTTGACAGGACCCATCATGCTGCAGGATGGAGATGTTTTTGGCATTGCGCTCGCACAGCAGTTCACATTTCTCACCTCCGATGCCACCATGCCGCTCGCGGAGGGCGGTCCGCGCGGCGGACGTTTGGTAATGGATCAAAAGGCGCGGCAGGTTTGGGTGAATCAGCAGCAGTTGATGCCGCCACTTTCTGCCCAGCAATTCAAACTGCTTTGGACTCTTTATGAAAATCAGGGGCAGGTGTTGGACCGTGTCAATCTCGTTGCCGAAGTGTGGGGTGAAGATCAGACTGCAGGTGTCTCCGACCAGGCATTGGATGCGTTGATTCGCCGCCTGAGAGACAGGCTGGCTGTGCTCGACCCAACCCATCAATATATCAATACCGTGCGAGGGCACGGCCTTCGTCTCGATAACCCGCCCATTGGAGAGTAGGGATATGGATGCTCAATCTGAAAAAGTATTAGCGCAACTAATTCGCAGTGTACGCATTGCATCTTTGGGAACATTGCGCGACGGTGCCCCGCAAGCCTCCATGGTGGCTTTTATCCACAATGAAGATTTCTCGGCGTTTTATATATTTGTCAGCCGGCTTGCGCAGCATACCGTGGATCTGCAAAAAGATAACCGCATGTCCATCATGATCTGTGAAACAGATGATGGGCGGGAGGATCCTCAAACTCTGGCACGTGTCTCCATTCGCGGCAAAGCCGAGATGATCCAGAATGGAGAGCCGGGTTATACCCTGCTTAAACAACAATACCTTGCGCGTTTCTCTGAGGCGGCGCAACTGTTCAATTTATCCGACTTCAGTTTCTGGCGCATCACCCCAAAGGGCGGGCGTTATGTTGCCGGGTTTGCCAAAGCGTTTAATATCACGCCCGAAACTTTACAAAAAGTTTCACAAAGATAACTTAAGAGGCAGTCGCCCGAGAGGTGGTTGCCTCTTAAGTTAGAGATGTTAGGGAACAACTATTATGACCTATTTCAAGCTGCTCGCAGTCTTTGCCCACCCTGACGACGAATCGATGGGAATGGGTGGGACGCTTGCGAAGTACTCCGCCGAAGGTGTTGAAACTCACCTCGTCTGCGCTTCACGCGGGGAGGTGGGTTGGTTCGGTCCCGAAGAGCAGCATCCGGGTCCTGAGCGACTCGGCCAGATGCGTGAAGCAGAGCTTCGCAATGCCATTAAAGAGCTCGGTTTGAAAAGTGTCTCGTTTCTTGATTACATTGATGGGCAGGTGGATCAGGCAAATCCTCAGGAAGCAATTGGCAGAATCGTCTCGCATATCCGCCGTATCCAACCCGAAGTGGTGGTGACATTTCCGCATGATGGCAATTATGGACACCCCGATCACATCGCGGTTGGGCAATATACCAATGCTGCCATCGTTTGTGCTGCCGACTCGAGCTACAAAGACCCGGCAAATCTCCCTGACCATCGCGTTTCCAAATTCTATTACATGGTGGATAGCGAGAATTTTGTCAATCTCATCGCGCCATACATGGGTGATATGACATTCCTGGTCGGGGACCAACTTCGCGGTGAATCACCGTGGAAAGAATGGATGATTACCACACGCATTGATATGGCGGAGCATTGTCACACTGCCTGGCGCGCCATTCAATGCCATCAGAGTCAACTGCCCACTCTGGGCGCTCTCGCGGAATTACATGAAGACTCTGCTGTGGCAGTCCTTGCCATGCAGGGAACTTTTTATCGGGCTTTTAGTCTGGTGAATGGGGGCCGGGAAGTGGAGCGCGATCTTTTTGAAGGGATAAAAAAATAGGCGCACCTTGTGATGCAAGTTATTTTCATGTATTCTGGATGGGAAAGGAAAGGGTATGAAGTATTCGCTCCCACACGAACATACACAGCCGGTCAAGCGTAATATCCCACCAGTGCGTTTCAATACACGTGCCAGCGTATTTTCCCGAATCGAGGGGTTGGATAAAAAGATTCGTTCCTTGAGCGTCCTTTCGTACCTCGGCCTTGGCCCGTTCCTTTGGTTTTCCGGTGTGTCGCGCCAGAGGAACAGTGTTTTGAGGCATCATGTTGAACATAGTTTGGGATTTGCCCTTCTGACTTTGCTTGCCATTATTTTGTATGAGATGGAATATCTTCCGGCACAGTTTGTCAATATTTATGTTTGGAAGCCTTCACTCGAAGAATATCTCGCCCTGATGCAACGGATTTCACCGGTTTTGATGATCATGTATGTGGCATCGAGCTTTCTGATCGTCTATTTCTGTATCTATTGGGTCCTGTCCCTGATCGCCGCTTGGCGGGGAAAAACGATTCGAATCCTTTTGTTATCGCACTTGGTCACCCGCCCTATTGCGCAGATTACAGCGGCGTACTGGTTCGTTCTGATCGATATTTCGATATTGGCTGTAATTTTTATGAGTGTTCGGTCAATTGAACTAGCCAGCCGCCCGCCTTCAGAAAACGCAAAGGTGTATGTTTTGTACACCATTGGCGGTTACATCCCTGTTGAGGGTCTGTTCGAGACGTATACACCTCCGCGCTGGGTGGCAACCTTGGGGTTTTACAGGTTGGTTGCGACGGGGATAAATAAATACGGTGAAGATGGGGTGGCTGTCCTCCCGCTTACAGAAGAAAACTTCGATCGTGCCATCGGCGCAGGTAAATTTATCTTCATTGCATCGCATGGTGGGTCAGAACCTGGAAGTTTTTCCCTATCAGTCCTTCCGCATATTCAATACCTCCCTTCAGACATCCAGCCATCACATGTGGGCGAAGACCTACAATTCGTCTATTTCTCCGGTTGCTACACCGGCAAACTTGAAAACGAGTGGAAAGAGGTATTGCGATTGGATGACGCCATCCTCTTTGATCGATTGTCCGCTGTGGATGAACACATGCTTTGGGCGTGGCTGATATCTCCAAGCGTGATTAAGAACCTCCAATAAAGAAAACAGCCGCCTCATGGCGGCTGTTGTTTAACTCATATTCTTCTTCATCGATATCTTAAGCGCAACTTTATAGATCTCGCTCAATTTTTCTCCCATCGCCTTGGCTTCGGGGTTATCGGGCTGGGAATCCATTTGTGTAGCCAGACCTGTAAGAGTATCCAGCAGTCCCTGGGTTAAGATATCTGGATTTTCGGTCAGAGCTTGTTCCACAGCTGCATTATCCGGTAATTGGATCAATTGCTCGATAATGCCAATCTCCGGCGGGGCGCTGGCCGCTTGCAAGACCTGGATCATCTTTTGCAATTTAC
>CAZYLM010000158.1:0-6531 GCA_964648645.1 uncultured Anaerolinea sp. | reverse complement strand
CAGGGCGGGTTGGGCAATCTGCTCGAAGAAATTATCGGGCTGCAAAAAAGTCTTTTCAATCCTTTGTGATCATATTCATATATCTCAAACTATCATGTCACCCTGAGCGTTAGCGAAGGGTCTCTTACTTTAAATACAGAGATCCTTCGCTTTGCTCAGGATGACATATTAAAACAAGTTCTGGCAAAAAACCACGCAGAATCCCTGCGGACGATTTAACGCTCCTGTTGACGTTCGCTTAACGCCGCCTTTGTATGATTAGGTCAAGATAAACATGTGGAGAATGCTCCACACAAAACCAACTCACACAAGGAGAAATACAATGGCAAAGCTTATCGTTCGTCACAAGGTGCAGGATTTTTCAGTTTGGCGCGCAGGATTTGACGGTCACGCCGCCGCCCGCAACGAGGCTGGCTGCATCGGCGCGCAAGTTTTCCAATCTGCCAGCGACCCGAATGAGGTCACTGCGATCATGGATTGGAAGACGATTGAAGCCGCCCAGGCATTCACTGCTTCCCCGAGCCTCAAAGAGGCGATGATGAAAGCGGGCGTCGTCTCGCAGCCCGACATCAGCTTCCTCGTCGAAGCCTAACCTCTGTTTAACTATGAAAAGGATTTACGCATACGCCATATGTGTAAATCCTTTTCGTTTGCAAGACCGATCGTAGAGGTATATTCCCATGCAACAGGCGATGCTAAACGATTTTTCAACGGCACATGCAGTCAGCGCAGCCATTAAGACCAACTGGCTGAATTACCATTATTCCATGTGGCAATCGCCCAAAGCCGAATTATTAGTCTCGCCTTATTTGAACTGGCTGATCACCGACATCCCTGATTATTTTTTGAATTTGGTCGTCTGCACGCAATTGCCCGAACATGGAATAGAAAAGCTCGTTGAAAAAGCCATGAACCACTTCGAGAAGAATAATGTCCCCAGATTCATGTGGTTTGTAGAAGAAGGCGTTGAAGCCAAAAACCTGAAGCACCATCTAACGGCACGCGGTTTGACCTTTCGCGAATCCTTCGCCACCAAAATGGCAGCCCATTTGGAAAACCTGCCAGAAAATATTTCCATGCCCAAGGGCTTGGAGATCGTTCCAGTGGAGAATCGGGAAATGCTCAAGTGTTGGATCCATCTCACAAGCCGCGGCTTTGGAATCCCCGCAGAACATGAGGACACCTGGTGCGATATTTTTGACAACACCGTATTCAATGCACCCTTCCGCACTTATTTGGGCGTTTTGAATGGGCAGCCCGTCGGCACCGCCCAGCTTTTCACCTCCGCAGGCGTGGCAGGGATTTACAACATCACCTGCGCACCCGAAGCCAGATGTCAGGGTGTCGCAACCGCTCTAACCAAAACCGCTTTACTCGATGCACGCCAAATGGGATATCGCGTCAGTGTCTTACAGGCATCCCAGGCAGGTGCCAAGGTGTATCGCAAATTAGGTTTTCAGGAGTATGGGAATTTGAGCGCTTTCATGTGGAAGCGCAATTAGACTATATATCTCTCATGAAATCCTTCAAAGTTAAATTTCGAACATAAATCTAAAAACATCATATTAAAAGGAATCAAACATGTCTTCCACACAAGCCCCAACCCGCCATCATCCAGCACTGGTTAGTCTGCACTGGCTGATCTTCGTCCTGATCACAGCTTTATCTGTAAGTGGCAAAATCTCCGCTGGGCTGGCAAATGACGATCCCGTAAAAAGAAGCATCCTGCTTCTCCATCTTCCATTTGGAAGCATCACATTCTTCTTGTTGGTCGCCAGCATTATCGTCCGCATACGTATGCCCAGACCAGCCTACGCCACAACAGGCAATCAGGTCTTGGATATGATCGGCAAGATCACGCATTTCGCATTGTACGCGTTTGCATTATTAATGGTCCTGAGCGGCATGCTTTTATCGCTGCGAGCGGGTCTGATGCCAACTATTTTCGTAAACCCAAATGCCCCCTTGCCCGCTGATTTCTTTATCTTTGTCGAACGCATATTTCATGGAATTATTTCAAAAGCACTGTTTTTATTGGTTTTACTGCATATCGGTGCCGCGCTATATCATCAAGTTTGGTTAAAAGATAGTCTGTTTTCACGTATGTGGTATGGAAAAAATTCGTAAAATCTCAAGCTTTTTTGAGAACATCCAAACAAAACAAATAATAAATGAAAGCAGAGCCGCTGACCGTTAATATCAGGCTGAATTAAGTCTGAGATTGGCGGTCAGTGATCATTTTAATCAAGGCAGGAAGCGTAAATATGGCCAGCAGCGCTGCCAACCCAAAGAAGAAAGCGGGCACCAACCAACGTGCATTGACGATGAAATCTTGATACAACAAAATTCCTTGAATACGAAGTTTCACCAGCGCAACGGGCGGTAGACTCTGGGCCGTGATGAACAGCGCGCCAATGGTCAGCGCAATAACAAACGCAATCGCGAAATCATTCCATGTAACGAGTGCGGGACGTTGCTCCACCTGAATGCGCGACATCACATTGGCAGTGATGCTGCGCGGCATGGGCGCAAGCGGCTGAGACTTAAGCGCATCTTCGATGAGTGCATCTTGTTCTAGGCGGGGATCCATGATTCCTCCAGGTGGGCAAGCGATTTGCGGAGTTGTTCCTTGGCGCGGAAAATGCCCGTTTTGACGGTACCAAGCGGCAGGTTAAGAGTCGAGGCGATCTCTTCGTAGGTAAGTTCGCTTTGATATCTAAGAGTAATTAGTAATTGGTAATTTGAATCGAGGTTTTGAATTGCCAGATTAAGTTGTTGTTTGATTTCGTTTGATTCAAATTCGTGAGCAGGGGAATTTAAGCGCGGTGCAGGGATATCCTCCATAACATCATTGCCGAGGTCATTGAGGGAGCGGCGCAGGTTGGGCAGACGGTTGTAACACAGGTTGGTGACAATGCGATACAGCCAGGTGCGGAATTGACTCTGCCCCTTAAAGTTTGGCAGAGCCGTCCAGGCGCGCACGAAGGTCTCCTGTGCCAGGTCAAGCGCTTCGTTCTCATCTTTAACGACGCGTAAGGCAAGGTTGTAAACGTATTGTTGGTGCTCGTTCACCAGCATTTCGAAGGCTTGAGGGTCGCCTTTTTGGGCTTTTTGAACGAGGATCTGCTCAGAGATTGCCATTCTCTACCGGGTTAGACAGGGAAATGATGGAAAAGTTTCACTTTCTCGGGCATTGCGAGGAGAGCGTACTTCCCAAAGAAGCAATCTACAAGGTGAAAAGAGATTACTTCGGGCAAAGGACAAGAGCGCCCTCGCACTCGTGCCTGTTACACGGTACAGGCAATGACAGGTACTTTCTTGAAACTTTTTTCAAAAATGCCTGTCAAAGCTTATAGAACAATATCATAAGGAGCAACAAAATGAAAAGATCCCTGGTAATTGCATTGTTAGTGATCGCGCTGGTGTTCGTGCTGGCGGGGATTGGCGCGGTGCTGTTCTTCACCTTGAATGGCAGTCCCTCCGGCAACAACCCGTTCGACCGCAATAATATTTCTTCTGTCGTGGAAGAAAGTAAAACCTTCAAAATCGACGCAAAAAAGCCCGTCATCTTAACCGTGGCAGATGTTGCAGGTGATGTATCCGTGGTCGGCGGCGATGTGAAGACGGTGGAAGTCAAGATCGTAAAAACCGCCTACGACTCCACACAGGCGCGCGCAGATGAAGAAGTAAAGACCATCAAATACAGCATCGAGCAGGACGGCAATGCCATCAAACTCAAATATGAAGTATCGAAAGGGATGAACTTCGATAACTGGATCAACACCGTTGATTTCCTCATCACTGTCCCATCCGAAACCCAGGTCGCCATCGATACGAACGGCGATGTGTCCGTCAACGATATCAAAGGCGATGCCGATCTCGAAACCGATTTCGGCGATATGAGCGTGGAAAACCTCAAAGGCAATCTATCCGTCGATACCAACAACGGCAAGGTGAACGTTAAATCGGTGGACGCCTCCGGGAAGAATGTGACCATCGATTCCAGCTTCGGCGATATCACCCTCGAGCAGATCAAGAGCAAGAATATTAACGTGACCTCGTCCAATGGCACGATCTCGTTCACCAATATCCGTGCAACAGGAGACGTCTTCACCAAATCCAGCTTCGGCGCGCTCGACATCGAGAACGGCTCGGCGGCATCGCTCACCCTCGATACCGATAACGGCAGGATCGAAGTTACCAAATTCGATGCAAAGAAAAATCTGGAAATTGACAACAGCTTCGGCGATATCGATCTAAGCGGCGTGGCCGCCGGGTCGTACGACCTGCGCACCAGCAACGGCGACGTCACCATTGATGGCGTCAGTGGAGAATTGAAAGCTCATTCCGATTTCGGCGACATTGAGATCACCAATGCCCGGTCAGTGATACTCGACCTTGATACCAGCAATGGGAATGTCGAATTCAGCGGCTCGCTTGGAGAAGGTCCGCATAACATCCAGACCGATTTCGGAAACGTTACCCTGTCCATTCCGAGCGACTCCAACATGAACGTGAGCCTGACCACAGACTTCGGCAACATCTCTTCCGAAATTCCCATCACGGTCACACTCACCGGCAAGAATAACGAGCAGACCGGCAGTATCAATAAAGGTGGCGGATTACTGACCATTGACACCAGTAATGGGAACATCAGTATCAAAACCATCAAGTAAAATAAAAGGGCTTGGAGAAATTCCAAGCCCTGAGTTTTTCATCTCGTGTGCGAAGCACAAAGGATATTCGAATGAATGACCTCATCCCTTGCCTTGGTGTAATCGGCGTCCTCGCCATTATCTTCGGTTTTCTCGGCTTCATGCGTTACATGAGCTATAAAGAAACCATCGCGCTGGCCGAGCGGGGATTAACCCGCCCCGAGAAAAAATCATCTTCAGGAAAAGGTCTTCTGCGTTGGGGGATTGTCATCACCGCGCTTGGACTCGCCCTTTCACTTGGACTCTACACCATCGGCTTTGACTCCGCCGATCCCTACCCGCTTCACCTCGGACCGTGGATGTTGGGCGGCTTCGTTCCGCTTTTTCTTGGTTTGGGGCTTGTCCTGATCCATTACTTGACGGAAAAGGATTGATTCCAGTGAGAAGTCAAAAGCGGCGCAGTAGCGCCATGGCGAAATGTCCTGACTTTTGACTCCGTTATAGAATAAACCGTTTTCCCGCCCAGACACTAACCAGCGTCACCGCTGAACTCAAGAACGTCCCCCAGATAAGATCTACAACAGTAACCAACACAGGCCAGCCTTCGAGTGTGGCAAGGTTGGTCAAGTCGTACGTGGCATAGGTAACCAACCCAAACAGTGCACCACGAGCCACAGCCTGCATTAGCGTCCCCTCGCGTACGCCCGGCTCGACGATGAATACCACCATCCCAAAAATGAACAATAGGTAGAACAATCCCGCCGCCATCAGGTTGGGATTTTCAGCCATAATGTAGCCGATCTGCGACTGATAGAACGATGGCGCGACCAGCCCCAGCCAGAGCGAGTCAATTCCAAGAAAGGCGATCAGGGTGATGAAGTAGAGTTTGAGTTTCATGGTTTACCTCGAAAAAATACCCGGCTGAAGGAAATTCTCCAACCGAGTAAATGTGCTTACTTGCTCTTTTTCTTACTGACTGCCTTTTTCTTCGCAACAGGCTTCCTAACAGATGGTTTTCTCGCGGCAACCTTTTTGGGACCGGTTTTCTTTTTATTGACTGTCTTTGGTTTTTGCACTGTAGTCTGCTTGGAAGAAACGGCTTTTTTCGCAGGTGGCTTCTTAATAGACTTTGCCTTTACCGGAACTTTCTTGGTCAAAGTCTTCTTTGTTGTTTTTACAACCGTCTTCTTTATAGCAGGCTTACGAGCGATGCGCTTCTTCTTCTCGACGGGCTTTTCTTCCACAACCTCTTCAGGCTTTGCAAAGGTCTTGCGCCACTCTTCCTGCATGGACGGGACGCCTGCACCGTTCAACTTCGTGCATATCTCGCCCCACTCCCTATCATAGACAAAGCGGAAGTCCAGAAAGGCGTGGCATTGATACGCGCTCAATTCCACGTACATGCCGCTCTTCCAAATCTCCTCGCAGGAGCGGATGTACTCCAATTGCGAAGAATAATCTTTGAAGATGGCGTATCCCTTGCGGGGTAAACCGAGACCATCGGCAAGTGAGCGGCGGATCATTTTGCCCGAGCTTTTGTCCAGTGCGGGAGTGGAGGTTTTGATCCAGCCTTTGGTGTCGCCGTATTTGTTGTGATAGATGATCAGCCCGCGTTCGCCTTGCCCTGAGCCTGTCGAAGGGTCACTGACCCGGTTGGAGTACGCGAACACGTTTTCATCAAGCCCGCTATAGGGTTTTTGAAGGTCGAAGAGTAGGAAATTCTCCACGTCGGCGAACAGAAAGCGGCGGTGAAGAAGCGGGAAGATGCGCCAGTCATGAGCCTGGATCAAGCCATCGTCCGGAGTCTCATCCCACTTGGGGCGGCGGAACTCCATTCCATATTTTTCAGAGAAGCCTTCGACCTGTCCATGACCGA
>CAZYLM010000157.1:0-6630 GCA_964648645.1 uncultured Anaerolinea sp. | reverse complement strand
TGGCAGCCATGAGCCACGAATTGCGAACTCCCATAAGCAGCATCCTGGGAATGGTGGAACTTCTGCAAATGACCGCCGCCAATATGTTGAATGACAAGCAATCGAACTATCTAACTGTTGTTGAAAAGAGTGGGCGGAGGCTTCTGGACCTGGTTAATAACGTTTTGGATTATACGCAGTTGCAAGGCGGCACTTTCAAGCCGGATATACAACTCTCCATATTGGATGAAAATTGCAAGATCGCATTGCAACAAATTTCCCCACAGGCAGAGTCAAAACAACAGCATGTTCGATATCTTGCCGACCCTCCCGGTATCAAAGTCTTAACGGATGAAACTTGGTTGCAAAAGATCTTATTCCTGCTGCTCGAGAACGCCAGCAAGTTTACAGAAGTTGGCGGCGAATTCGGCATTGATGTCATTGGCAGTTCAGCAACAAGAATGCTGGAGGTCACTGTTTGGGATACAGGCATTGGCATTGCCAGGGAGGATTTCCCCCGGTTGTTCAAGCCTTTCGGACAATTGGACGCCAGCCTTGCCCGGCAATACGAGGGTGCAGGTCTAGGTCTTGCGCTCGCCAAGAGTATTACGGAATTTCTTGGCGGGCAGATCACCGTCCAAAGCACATTTGGCAAAGGCAGCCGATTCATCGTCACATTGCCATGGGATAAAAGCGAAAGCGTTTGACCTTCGCAACTTAAACGACCTGCAATGCCTCATGCGGCTCAGGCGGGAACTCGATCCGGATTCGGTCATTCGGGAACACTTCCCCGCCGACCAGCACAATGCTCATGATCCCCGCCTTGCGGATGATATTTCCCTGCGCGTCTTTCGTGACGCAGGCTTTCAACAGCCCATCCTGATACCCATCCAACTGCTCACACGGGTTCCGCAGTCCGGTCACTTCGACCACGGCTTCTTTACCCAAATGCAAACGTGTGCCTCTCGGCAGGTTGAGCAGGTCAATGCCGCGGGTGGTGATGTTCTCGCCCATCCGCCCAGGGGAGACGTCGAATCCCATTGAGATCAATTCATCGTGCAACTCCGCATGGATCAAATGCACCTGCCGCAGGTTGGGCTGGTCGGGAGTCCGCAAGACACGGATGCGATGCTTTACCTTCTCCCCGCTGTGGATATCCCCCTCCACGCCCAAGCCCGCCAGCAGGCGGATTCCTGCCTGATTTGGTTTGCTGAAGGTGTAACCTTCGCTTCGGCTCACTGCAGTAATGATTCCGTCCATCTGGCGCTCCTTGTATCTGGCAGTATACAACAAGCGAGTCCATAAAGAGGCGGGTATACTTCGCCAAAATTTTCACCCGAGGTAACCCATGACCCCAATTAATGCCTTTGTCCTGAAACACATCCGCGTATTTGAAATGATCGGCGTCATCATGCGCATCTTCAGTTTCAGCCTCGTCAGCTGGCTCGGACCAAACAGTCCCTTCATGTTCGTGTGGGTCTTCAACACCATCGACGCTCTTCTGCTCTCGTGGTGCGCAATTCTCAAGAAAGATCGGGCTTACACTCTGTTGAATGTCTTTTGGGTGTTGGTCGGGCTGGTGGGGATTCTGCGGGCAGGCAATTTCATCCATTGACATGAAAGCCCTGGGATTCTCTGTTAAAATCCCCTTCATCACTTTCGATCACCAACCACTCCCTATTCACTATCCACTATTCACTTCTCACCACTCACTTTTCCCATCCCTGCATGAAACAACTCTGGTCACCCTGGCGTATGAAATATATCGAATCTCATAACAAGGAAGACGGCTGTGTCTTCTGCAACGCACAGTCCATGAAGGATAGCGCAGAAAATCTGATCGCCCTGCGGGGGGAGCATTCGTATGTGATCCTCAACCGCTATCCCTATACGAGCGGTCATCTGATGGTGATTCCCTTCGACCATATTGCAACCCTGGAAGAGCTGGATCCCAAAACCCGCGCCGAGATGATGGAACTTACCTCGCGCTGCACCACCGTCCTGCGGGAGGTGTACAGAACGCAAGCCTTCAACGTGGGCATCAACATGGGTGAAGCCGCAGGTGCCGGTGTGCTTGGGCATGTCCATATTCACATCGTCCCGCGCTGGGCAGGAGACACGAATTTCATGTCCGCGGTGGGAGAAACACGCGTCCTGCCGGAAGCGCTGGAAGATACCTATAAAAAGATCAGCAGCGCGTTCGTCAAAAAGTAAAAAAGCCGGAACATACAGGTTCAATACGGGGGAAGCGCAACAGACCGAGGCAGAATGAACCCATCCAGACATAATATTTTCTTATTCCTTTTTTTATTCATCCCCGTACTTGTCGGTGTCTCCTGTGGCAGTGGTGAGAAGATCGCATCATTGCCCGGCATCCCCACATTGACGGAGACACCCAGACCATTAACTCCCCTGCCAACTTCATCCCCCACTCCGCAGGGGTTTTCAACGCCTGCCGTCTACGGACCCGACCGCGAAAACTTTCCAGCGAATATCAATCCACTGTCCGGGCAGGAAGTGAAAGACCCGAGTCTTTTCGGCACGCCTGCTGTGGCGTTGTCCATTTCGCATTTTCCAGCTGCGGCGCGTCCGCAAGCCGGGCTTTCATTCGCTCCGTGGGTCTTTGAGTTCTATATCACCGAAGGGGCAACGCGATTTCTTGGAATGTTCCATGGCGAGTTCCCCGAGCCTGAAAATCCGATCATCGGTGATTGCTCCATCCGGCGTGAACCTTTTGCGCAAGCTTCATCCCTGCTCGGCAATCGGATCTGGTTCGATGAAAATCAGAACAGCACACAGGAGGATTACGAAAGAGGTATTGGCGGTATTTGCGTCGACCTGCTGGATGCCTCCGGCAACCTGCTGCAACAAACATCAAGCGACTCGAACGGTTACTACGGATTCAACGTCCAGCCTGGTGAGTATATCGTCGAGTTCAAGGTCCCAGCCGGGTTGAAGTTTACGCAGAAAAATATTGGGGACGAGGATAAGGATAGTGACGCTGATCCAGATACGGGCAGGGCTGAGGCGGAAGTCAGATCCACGCTTCTTTACCTGGACGCAGGCTTGATCCTGTCCGAAGCAGCGAAGCCACCCTCGAGCGATTCCCAACTACCCCCCGCCGAAGTCGGACCGATCCGCTCGGGGCGTTTGCTTTATATCGACATCCATGACATGTTCATCAACTCGTGCTTTATCTTCGCCTCCGCTTCGCCGGAGATATTGCCGATGCTGCCACAGTGTTATCTCGTCCCGCACGACGAAGCCAGCGGCGGAGCGATGCTGCCCATCGAGAAGATGAAATCTCTTGCGGAAGAGAACCGCGTGTCGCGCTCGGGCGAATTCAACTACGCCTCGAACGTCTTTTCCGAAACACCCCCGCCTGGCGGATTGCCTGCAAATAAGGTTAGCTCGTATGTCGCGAGGCTCAACCAATCGGCATGGGTTTACGACCCGCTTTCTGCATCCTACTGGCGTTACGTGGACGATGCAACAGCAGAAAACGCCGGAAAGCTGCACGCCGAGATCGACCGTTTGACCGGCAGGCAGTTGCAGTTCGAGAATGTCATTGTGCTGTTCGTCGAACAGGAAGTGTTCGAATACAAACACATCCCGGTGCCGACATTGATCGACTGGAATTTGGAACTCGGTCGCGGCGGGTTTGGAGTCCTTTTCCGCGATGGGATGAAGTATGATATTCGATGGAGCACCAAGGCGCGCGCCTACGAAAAACAGACCGCCCTTGCCCGACCGATCTATTTCGTCGATGCAGATGGCAACCCGGTCCCGCTCAAACCCGGTCAGACCTGGCTGTTTGTGGCAACACCTTTTTCATACGTAACCAACCAGGGTGACGGGAGTTGGGTCATCCGTTATGTAGCGCCGGAGGGTGCAAAGTAGTCTATTAGTCGGATGGTTCGATAATCCAATAGTTAAATAGTTTGGCAGTCAAACGGTCGGTTGGGATAATGCAGTAACTTGACCGAGTTGGAGGAACGATGCACAAATACGCCCTTTCATTGAAAGAGTTGCTCGAGAAAAACGCGAATCCTGCCAATGCCGCGCCGATGAAGAAATACATGCGGGACCAATTCGAGTATCTGGGGATCAAAACACCGGAGAGAAAAGCGTTGCTAAAGGATTTCATCGAAGAGCATGGGCTTCCTCCGCAAACAGACCTTGAGCGCATCATCCTCGATCTGTGGTCCCTGCCCCAGCGCGAATTTCAGTATACAGCCGTCAGTCTGCTGAGCAAAATGGAGAAGCGTTTGGAAGCGGACTTCATGCCGACCATTGAATCTCTGATTACGCATAAATCCTGGTGGGATACTGTCGATTCCATCGCCGGCGATATCGTTGGGGCGCAATTCAAACGCCACCCTAAGGCAAAAAACAAATATCTGAAGAAATGGCGCAAATCCGATAACTTCTGGCTTCGCCGGACAACCCTTCTATTCCAGCTTGGCTACAAAGCAGAAACGGATTTTGATCTGTTATGTGAAATTATAGAAGAAAACCTCGGCTCAGACGAATTCTTCATCAATAAAGCCATAGGCTGGGCGCTGCGGCAATATGCATGGACCAACCCAAAAGCGGTTCAGGCGTACGTCAAAGCCACAAAGGATCTGAATCCTCTCAGCAGGCGTGAGGCGTTGAAGAACGTTGGTTAAAGTTTGGGCATAAACATTCCAACATGGCTACGCGCAAAACCAAGGCGGGGATTTGCCCTAAATTTGCAATCCTGGAAGTTGACACAATTCATCCACAAAGGGTAAAATCTGGCTCGACTAGCCAGAAGTGAACTGGCTTTTAAGGAGCGCCAATGAATGCCGTCTGGCAAATACAGGAAGCCAAGAACAATTTAAGTGAAGTCATCACCCTTGCAATAAAGCAGGGACCGCAACTGATAACGAAACATGGAGAGAAGGCGGCGGTCGTCATCTCTTACTACGAATACGAAAAACTGCGTAAATCACAAGGGAAATTATCGGAGTTCTTTAGTACGTCTCCCCTTGTGGGCATCAACCTCAACCTTGCCCGGGACAAATCCCTGCCACGAAAAACCTTGAAACTATGAAATATCTGCTCGACACCTGCGTCATCGAAGAACTGATCAAGATCCAACCCAACCCAGACGTAATCGCTTTTGTCGACTCTTTAGAACACGAAGACATTTATCTCAGTGCCATCACCGTGGGGGAAATCACGAAGGGGATCCATTTGGTCAGCGACCCAAACCGAAAACGCGAACTCGAAGGCTGGCTTCGGGATTTTTTTCTTGTCCGCTTTGACGGGCATATCCTGCCGTTGGACACCGAAATATTCATCCGTTGGGGACAGTTAGGTGCCAATTTTGAGCGGCTCGGGTTGCCCCCTGCCCCCTCCATTGATTCCCTGATCGCCGCCACCGCCCTGACCCATCAAATGGTGCTGGTTACAATGAACGAGGAAGATTTCAATAATACCGGTCTCGAGATCGTCAATCCGTGGTGAGAGTAGTCTGGTAGTCAGTAGTCAAAGGAACGAGTTAGCAGGCGCTTGCTCGTTCCTTTTTTATTGCTAACCCTGGTTTCTCATGAAGTCGGCAACTTCTTCGAAACGTTGCTTCAAATGTTCCACTACTCCCGGGTGAAAGTTGCCTGCATCGAGGGCTTGCCCCATACACCACAGCCACTGGTCGCGTTCGCGTTCACCGATGGCGAACGGCATGTGCCGCATACGTAAGCGGGGATGCCCGAATTTCTCCATATAGAGTTGAGGTCCGCCCGACCAGCCGGAGAGAAACATAAACAGTTTTTCACGAGATTGCTTCAAACTCGCTGCGTGTAAAGCCCGGATATCCTTTGCCTCGGGGGAAGAATCCATAAGATCATAAAACCGTTCGACCAGGGCGCGGACGCCAGTCTCGCCGCCGAGAAGTTCATAAAGGGATTGAGTTTCAGTCATTCCAAAATTTTACCGTACTGTAAGCAATGAGCGCAGCTTGTATGTCTCATGTATTCAAGCATGTATAATAGCCTCATAACCACAGGAGAATGAGATGAATAAGGAAAACGAAGCCGTAATCCTTTCAGTAGCGCGCACGCCGATCGGGAAATTTCAAGGAGCGCTGAGCAACATCCCTGCACCCAATCTTGGCGCAATCGTCATTGAAGAAGCCGTCAAACGTGCAGGCATCGACCCCGATGAAGTGGAAGAAGTTTTCATGGGCAACGTGGTGCAAGCTGGCAATGGACAGGCACCGGCACGCCAGGCGGCGATCTACGGCGGCATCCCTGCATCTGTTAGTGCGACCGCGATTAATAAGGTCTGCGGCTCGGGCTTGAAAGCGGCTATGATGTCTGCCCAAGCCATTCGGGCGGGTGATGCGGATCTGTTCATCGCCGGTGGGTTTGAGTCGATGAGTCGCGCGCCGTATCTCGTCAGCGGACGCATGGGTGAATTAAAATTCGGCAACACGCAAATGACCGACGCCCTGCTCAACGATGGTTTGTGGGACCCGTTCGAAAATTGGGGCATGGGCAACGCTGCAGAATTTATCGCAGATGAATATGAAGTGACGCGCGCCGCAATGGATGAATTCGCGCTTCGCTCTCACCTCAAAGCTGTAGAGGCTCAAGAGGCGGGACGTTTCAACGCTGAGATCGTTCC
>CAZYLM010000156.1:0-6632 GCA_964648645.1 uncultured Anaerolinea sp. | reverse complement strand
AAGCTGAGGAAGTCGCGCAATTTTTGCAGGCGCATCGGGTAGATGTCCTTGAGCAACTGCGGGTTTTGCCACTGAAAGTTAAAAGCTGCCATATCAAAGCTCCAATCTCTAAGTTGTGTAATTTACGGACCTGGGGTTATTCTTTTTTCTTCGTACCCGAAAGACGCATGGCAACCTTTTGGACAAGCGTAGTCACGCCGCTGGCAGGGTTGATGAGTGTATTGATGGCGATCTCGGCAACATCGGGGGCATACTCGGTTACGCTTTGAATGATACCCTCCACTTCGGCTTCATCGGCATCGTCTGTTTTTTCTTCTAGGGTTTTGAGGTTGGCAAGCAGCTTGGTCTTCGCTTCAGAGTCTGGCAGGGCATTTACCTTCTTATAGACTTCTGCCAACCCAGCTGGGGCTGGGGCAACAGCAGACTCTTCGTCAGCCTCTTTGGGAGGCACCTCAGCCGCAGTTTCGGCTTTGGGAGAAGACTCCGCTTCAGGCACGGCTGGAAGCGTTTCCTCCTTTGCCGCGGTAACCTCTGCTACGACTTCTTTTACCGCTGCGGTTGCCTCCTTCACTGCGGCATGTTCTTCGAGCACTGCCTGGCGGGTAAGACCTGATTCGAGAAACTCATTGCAAAAACGGCATTTCTTTGCGGTGGATTTGATCATCTCGCCACAAAACGGACAGGGGATCTCAGTGGCTGCCATTACGTCCTCCTCAAAAAATGGGTCAAACTGGTTTTCGGATTATACACCCATGAGAAAAAACCTGATTCGAAATGACCTTGGAGGTGTAATTTATATAGGCATCCGTACAGCCTGCGGGTGCTGCAATGAATTGCAGATGATAGAATCCTGCCCAATTCGATGAACAGGAGATGGCATGGACAAGATTTTCATCAAGGACTTGCTTGTGAGAGGCATCATCGGCATCCGCGAATGGGAACGGGAGCAGGAGCAGGATATTCTTATCAATGTGACGGTCTACACTGACACACTCCGCGCGGCAGAGACGGATGACATCAACAACTGCGTGGATTACAGCCATTTAGCAAGGAACGTCCAATCCCATACAAAGGCATGAACCATTAATTCAACCCAACCCCTCGAAATTCTTCGACGACTTCCATCCTTTCATAGAATTTAGCACTACTTTTTTCAGGAAAACTCACTCAACACCAGCCAAACGTGCCAAAACAATCAATGGATCCCGAAGATAATTTTCTAAGTTTGTTTCTCGAAGAAGGCTCACCGACGGCTCGTTCTTCAGTGCCCTTTTCAAGGCTGACAAGGCACTAGAATACTTTTTATTCGCATATTCTGGCAACGGGAAAGCTTCTCCCCTCCCGGCCAGAATAGCAAGGTAGGCAAAGTTAACACCGGCATATTTGGATCCTTCCAGACTACCCCAAAAACGAGGGTTAACCTCAATAACCATGATTCGTCCATCAACATTACTTATTCTAAGATCAACATGTGCGATCCCGGTCCATATTAATTTTTTCATAAGATTAGCAGTTATTGCCAACACCTGCGGCTCATGAAGAAACTCAATTGTGTTGGGAGCTGAATAGACATTATATCGAGCTGGATACAGCCTTTTTTGAATCGTATAGGCAAGAATTTCACCTTCTTTACAAAGCACACTACAATCAATATCTTCACCTTCAAAGAATTCTTGAACTATGAATTCTTCAAAAAAGTTTGGTTCGTTTTCAATTTTTCTAAGTAAAGAATTTCGATCGATAATTTTCTCGATTCCCAACCCCCCTCCTCCCAATCGCGGTTTGATTAGTACCGGATAAACCAAATCCTTACCGTTTCTTTCAAATTTCTCGATAGAGGTAATAGTGAATGGATGATGCAGACTGTTCTGGAACAGGAACTCTGCCAAAAGACCCTTATCCCATGCCTTACGTACTGTTTGTGATGACCCATTTACTGAAAGCTTTACATTTTTACTAATTTCACCGTAGTTCTGGGAAAAAAAATAAATACCTTCCGTATCTATAGGCATGCAAAAATCAACCTTATACCTGGCACATACATTCACTACGCCATCTAGCAAGCCTTGCCCTTTTTTCAATACACCAAAAGATTTGGGTACCCAGGAAAACCTCGAAAGCGGCCTTTCTTTCTGAGATAAGAGATGAATATCCAATCCTTTCACATCTGATAGACAAGCGAGTACTTTCACAGCAAAAGGACTTTCTCCATCGGGAATCAAGACCGAGTAATTAGACATGAGCTCACCATATTCGTTAATATATAGAAAAACCTTATTCCCTACCAAGGGACGAAAATACTACAGGGAGACACGTTGTTTCCGTATCCATAAAGAACAATGCCTCAATGATAAACGACTTTGAGAATTTTGTTTGTGGATTTTCGACAACTCACTTTGATAGACCGTGCCAACCCTTGCATCACATAAATAACATTTGCAGATGATAGAATCCTGCCCAATTCGATGAACAGGAGATGGCATGGACAAGATTTTCATCAAGGACTTGCTTGTGAGAGGCATCATCGGCATCCGCGAATGGGAACGGGAGCAGGAGCAGGATATTCTTATCAATGTGACGGTCTACACTGACACACTCCGCGCGGCAGAGACGGATGACATCAACAACTGCGTGGATTACAGTGCGCTGGCAAAGAAGATCCAGTCACATGCAGAGACGGCAAAACGCCTGACAGTTGAAGCTCTGGCAAACGACCTGGCAAGGCTCTGTCTTGAAACGCCGCTGGTACGCAAGGCGGTGGTTCGAGTGGAGAAACCCGGGGCTGTGAATTTCGCCAAATCCGTTGGCGTGGAGGTCGAACGTAAGCGGGATGAATGAACAGCATTCTTTCTATCTGAACCTCGGCTCGAATTTGGAACCGGAAAAACATATTCCTAAAGCAGTTACACGCCTGAGTGAGTTTGGAGTTGTGGAGGATTGTTCATCGGTCTGGGAAACGAAGTCCGTTGGAAGCGCTGCGCCGAACTTCCTCAACTTGTGCATACACTACGTCACCCCACTTGGAATGGAAGATGTAAAGGAAAGAATCATCCGCCCCATCGAAACACAAATGGGACGGGTTCGAGGAGCAGAGACAGGCACTCCACATGCAATCGACATTGATATTGTCTTATTCGATGAGATTCCGTTCAAAATCGAAACATGGTCTCAAGCGTTTGTCTTCGTTCCACTTGCAGAACTGTTGCCGAAGTTCAAAGCCCCCAGTGGGGAAAGTTTGTCGGACCTTGTGAAGCAGGCTCAAGGTCAGGTATGGATGCGGAAGCGGGAAGATGTAGAGGTCAAATCCGCAATGGCTCAGCACCGCGATCAAGGTGATCCAGAAACTCCTGACGGGTGTTGATGCTCTTGCGAAAAAGTCCCAGCATAGATGAGGTGGTCATGCGGGTATCGTGTTTTTTGACACCACGCATCATGGCGCATAAGTGCAGCCCCTCTACCACCACAGCCACCCCCTGGGGATGAAGCAGTTCGTTGATAAAATCTGCAATCTGCCGGGTCATACGTTCCTGTACCTGAAGTCGGCGGGCATACATATCTACGATGCGGGGAATTTTGGAAAGACCGATCACCTGCCGTTTGGGGATATATGCGACGTGCGCTCGACCCATGAAAGGCAGCATATGATGTTCGCACAAGCTGAAATATTCGATATCGCGCACGATGACCATATCATCGTAGGTGACGTTGAAGATGGCGCCGTTGACCAGTTTCTTTTCGTCGGTGCGATAGCCTGCCAATAGTTCGGGATACATGCGGGCGACACGCTTGGGCGTGTTCAATAACCCTTCGCGGTCCGGGTCTTCACCGAAAGCCGCCAGCATTGCGCGCACAGACGCTTCGATGGCTGGGGTGTCGATCTCTTCGTTATAGGATGGGCGCTCATCAAAATCAGCGCTGGTTTCCGGGTCTGTCATTCGGTCTCCATGTTCAAGTGGTCTTCCGATTGTATCTGATTTATGGGGAAGGCGAAGCGGGTAAAATACCAGCAGGTTCGAATCGGATAAAGGCTTTGGGCAGCCTACGCCCCCAGATCGGACACTCACTACTGGAGTTGCCAAACCATGAAAAACGATCTCTATCAGAAAAGCTCACTCTTTGGTGCAGGTTTGGGGCTAATCTTTGGAACTATCCTTGGAGGAGTTACGGGCGCATTAAGCGGGTCACTCTCCGGGGTGGTATTTACCGCAGTGGTCGGTGCTGTTTCGGGAGCGGCTTCAGGCGCATTGACAGGTGCTCTCACAGTCCGCACGTCTGGTGTTACAGGCGGTGTGAGTATCGGTGCTTATTCAGGCATGGCCTTCGGCGCTCTGTTAGGGCTGATCCTTGGTGTATTCATTCCCGAGTCGTTTCGTCTGCGGGTGCTATCGCTTGATGTCCTCATTTTGAACGTCATCTTTCAGGGGCGTTTCGAAGCAGCGATCCTGGTCAGCTTTCTCGTATCCTGTCTCGACACGGCAGTCGGCGCCTGGGTGGGAGGGAGGAATCTTAAGCCGAGGGAGAAGGGATAGAATTTCAAGTTGGTGAGTGTAAAGTGGCGAGCAGTAATTTCAAAACCTGGAGAGTAGTGCCTGTCTGGCAGGAGGCTTAAGTGGAAGAAAAAATCGACGGAACACCTGAGGTGGCATTCATCCCGCCGATGTTGGATGCAGCCTGGAAGTATTTTATATTTGGTATTATCGTCGTCGCCGGTCCCATCTTAAATTTCAGTCTTATTGAAACGTTTAAACCCGAATGGCAGGATGGAAAATTTTCATCATATATCGACCTTTTCCTTCTGCCTGAGGCATCGCTTTGGTTCTATCCTCTGCTTGCGTACGCTGTTATAAGTT
Source organism: uncultured Anaerolinea sp. (assembly GCA_964648645.1). Lineage (GTDB taxonomy): Bacteria > Chloroflexota > Anaerolineae > Anaerolineales > Villigracilaceae > Villigracilis. The sequence goes on along the minus strand of CAZYLM010000156.1, from coordinate 1,782 downwards.
ACATTCTTTTACTTTGGGATGTGAAGCGGTATGCACAATCCTTCATCATCCGGCTGGGGATTTATACGGGTACATTTCTTGCCCTGCAATACAGCCTACTAGCAATAATGGGGTTGGACACACCTTCAAATTATTTCTATGTTCCCTTGATATATCTCACTCCGTTTTTGTTTTCTAGATTCCATCGCTGGCTCTCTTCCAAGTGGAAGGCATCTTTGGTTAATGGCATCTTGATCGGGATTAGCATTGTCGGCATCCTCATCGCTATGGCCTTAATGAGCAGCCCGATATCGCCCTTCGTGTTTCTCCTGATGATTGTGGGGGTTTCCACGCCTTTCTGGTCCCTCCTCATTGCTCTGCAAGCCTCGCGCTGGTTATTGAAATATCAGGAAACCAAATTCACCCTCCCGCGCGGACTTGGCACCTTCGCCTGGTTTTCCGCCTACACCTTTGCCTTGCGATTCAATATCTTGAAAATGTTCGAGCTGTATAACGCCCTGCCCACCGAACCGCCCAATTGCTATATCGCCACCGCCGCCGCGAAGGGACATCCACGCTTCGTTGGCTCGCGAGAGGTGACCTTGGCAAATGGAAAATCCATGCGAGTCAATCGTCAGTTGCAGAGGCTCAAGGCGGCAGAAATTGCCTTGATGAGTGTATCCGCCCCAAGTCATAGAATGATGCGGCGGGTTTATGATGTCCTCGGAAAATGGCTGGCGAAGCAGATCCAAAATCCGCTATTGGCTGATATTGCATATCTTATTTTGGTTCCTGTTGAATTATTGTCGTTCTTTGTACTAAAATCAATCGTCCCTGAAATTCAAACTTTGTCTGAACGTTTATATCGTTCATAAAGGAGACTCACATGGCTGAAGAAAAAAAGAAAGACGAAGAGAAGAAAGACGAAAAAGCAACTCCGAAAGATAACATTGTCACCACCAAACATTCGGTGAAGATCGGCGGCAAGACCATCAAGTACACCGTCACGGCCGGAACGATGGTTTTGAAAGAGGAAGTGAACGAAAAAGATAGTGAGATCGAAAAACCGCGTGCTCAGATTTTTTTCACTGCCTACACAATGGACGGTGTGCGCGATAAAGCCAAGCGACCGATTACTTTCTCCTTCAATGGCGGACCCGGCTCTTCCTCCGTTTGGCTGCATTTGGGTGTGCTTGGTCCGCGCCGGGTGGTGATGACCAATGACGGCGAGATGCCCAAGCCGCCCTTCAAATTGACAGACAACGAATTTTCTGTGCTCGATGAAACCGACCTGGTTTTCATTGACCCGATGAGCACGGGCTACAGCCGCCCCGTGGAAGGAGAGAAGTCGAAAGATTTTCACACCTTCCAAAAAGACATTGCCTCTGTGGGTGATTTCATTCGGCTCTACACCACACGCTACAATCGCTGGCTCTCGCCGAAATTCCTTGCAGGCGAATCCTATGGCACCACTCGTGCGGCGGGACTCTCTGGCTATTTGGCAGACCGTCATGGCATGTTGCTTAATGGACTGATGCTCGTTTCGTCTGTGCTTGATTTCACCACGGTTGATTTCAATCACAACAACGACCTGCCTTACATTCTCTTTGTTCCGGGTTACACCGCCACGGCGTGGTATCACGGCAAGTTGGATAAAAAGAAACCGCTCAAGGCTTGGCTCAAGGAATCGGAAGAATTTGCTTTGGGTGAATATGCTACTGCCTTGATGAAAGATGGTGCGCTCTCTAAAGAAGAAAGAAGAAAAGTAGCTGAGAAACTCGCCCGCCTCACTGGCATCTCAGC
>CAZYLM010000155.1:0-6642 GCA_964648645.1 uncultured Anaerolinea sp. | reverse complement strand
GGGGTAAGGCAGAGCAGTGGCAGTACCAGATGCAAAAATTTGCGATGGACAACCGAGTGGTTGCCATCGACATGCGGGGGCACGGCCTTTCCGATAAACCATCCAGTGGATACGACATGCCGCGCATTCAACAGGATATCGAGACTGCGCTCGACCACTTGAAGGTGACGCCGCCTTTTGTGTTGATGGGGCATTCCTTCGGCGGAGCGATCGTCACCGATTACGCCTTGAACCATCCGGACCACATCGAGAGGCTGGTCATCATTGCCACGGCAGGCGAATTCAAATTAAGTCCGTTATTCAAACTCGGGCTGGCGCTCCCCTCGTCGGTATTGAGGTTGATCGGTCCTTTTACACGGAGGTGGCTGCACGCCCCGCCTCACGCCCTGCGGGAGTTCTATCATCGCAACATGGCCAAGTGGAACGGGTGGGAGAAATTCCCCAAGTTGACCGTACCCACGCTTGTCATCCGCGGTCATCGAGATATTGTCTTCGACCGTCCGCTGTTCGAGAAGGTCGCCGGATCCATTCCCGGCGCGGAGGATGTCGATATTGGCGTCTCCGGCCACATGGTCATGCTCGAGAGGCGCGAGGCAGTCGACCGGGCGATCGCAACCTTCCTAAAAGGCGAGTCTAAAAAATCCTGGCGTGATAAGTCCTTCATCATCCCCGGCACCCGGCGTGATGAATTGAAGACGGAACGGAAATGGCTTAATCATTACGAAGAAGGCGTGCCGTATACTGTGGATGTCCCGCGCATCCCCGTCCAGCATGTGTTGCGCTCAGCGGTGAGGCGCTTCCCGAACCGCCCGGCGGTATTTTTCGAAGGCGGAAAGTTAACTTATCGCTCTTTGAATCATGAGGTCAACCGATTTGCGAACGCCCTGCAGGCACAGGGGGTTGGCAAGGGTGCGCGGGTCGTGTTGCTGATGCCGAACATTCCGCAAATGGTCATCGGGTTTTATGGCACCTTGAAGGCGGGATGTACCGCGGTCTTGATCCCCCCGATGACCGAGCCCGAAGAGTTGATCCGCCAGGTCAAAGAATCGGATGCAAGTGTCTTGGTGACGCTGTCGATTTGGGCGGGGCTGGCGAAACAGATCCAGGCGGGTGCAGGGGTTCCTCACATTGTGCTGACGGACCCGGGGCAATACCTCTCTTTGCCGAAATATCTCATCTCCCGCTGGCGTAACCGTGGACTCGATGTAGGCAACTCCCTGCATTGGAATCGCTGGCTGCCTCAACAGGATGTGAAGTCGCCGATGGTGGATGTCCAGCCGGATGATCTGGCTGTCATCATTTACACGGGGGGAACGACGGCCCAGTCGAAGGGCGTGATGCTGTCTCATCGAAACCTGGTTGCCAATGCCTTGCAGACCCGCCACTGGCTGCCGAATGCCAAAGAGGGGAGCGAGCGCTTTCTGTGTGTGGTGCCTTTCTTCCACAGCTACGGCCTGACGACCGCTTTGAACGTTCCGGTCTCGCTTGGGGCGGCATTGGTGCTGAAGTCACAGTTCAAGACACTGGATGTTTTGAAAGCCATCAAAAAATACAAACCCACCATCTTCCCCGGCTCGCCGAACATGTATGTCGCCCTCAATAACTTCCCCGGGGTGCGCAAGTATGGGGTCGGTTCGATCAAAGCCTGCATCAGCGGATCTGCGCCCCTGCCTGTTGAAGTGCAGGAAGCCTTCGAGAAGCTCACCAAAGGCAAGCTTGTCGAGGGGTATGGACTCACGGAGGCGTCGCCTGTCACGCATGCCAACCCGATGGGCAAGCACCGCCGCCTCGGTACGATTGGCGTGCCATTGCCTTCCACCGAATCTGTGATCGTGGATCTGAAATCCGGGCGCAAGGAAGTGGAGCCGGGGCAGATCGGCGAACTGGCTGTACGTGGTCCCCAGGTGATGCTTGGATATTGGAAGAACGAAGCCGCCACGAAGGAAGTCATCATGGATGACGGCTGGCTGCTGACCGGTGATGTGGCTCAAATGGACGAGGACGGTTTCTGCCGCATCATCGCCCGCAAAGCGGATATGTGGTACCCCGAAAAAGCCGGCCGCGAGCCTGCCTTCCCGCGCGATGTGGAAGAGGTGATCTACGAGATCCCACAGATCAAGGAAGTGGTCGTCGTTGCGGTGGCCGGACATCCCTTTGCCTTCGTCATTGCAGGCAAGGAAAAACCGAGCGCGGAATCGGTCCTTGCGTACTGCAAGCGCCGCCTGCCGCCGCATCTTGTGCCGCGCTTTGTCATCTTTATGGATGAATTCCCGCGGACTTTCATCGGCAAGGTGCTGCGCAGGGAATTGGCAAAGCGCTACGGGAACAAGATCGCAAGCGAATAAACTATCAATAAAATTTTGCGTAGCGAAGGATCTGCTGAACAGCGCAGGGATTCTTCGCTTCGCATGGAATGAAATCTTGAGTTGCAGAATGAACACAGCATCGAAGAACAAGGTCGAATATCGAAGCCTTTCATTACCGAACGGGCACAAAGTCAATTATGTAAAGCAAGGAGAAGGCGAGCCGGTGGTTTTGGTCCATGGGCTGGCGGCATCGCTGCACGATTGGGATGACCTGCTCCCCGAACTCGAGTCGGCAGGGTATGCCGGATATGCGCTCGATCTGCTCGGGCATGGCGAAAGCGAAAAGCCCCTGCACACCCACGACTACACGGTTGGGAACGTCTATGCCGATCTCGAAGCGTGGATAGATACCCTCGGGTTGGATCAGCCCTTCACGATCGTCGGGCATTCCCTTGGCTCGGGACTCGCCATGTTGTATGCGTCGCATAACCCCGGGCGTGTGCGCGGATTGACCCTCATCAACCCGTTCCATTCCATTCATCAATTACCGCCCATCCTCCGGCGCGTTTTCAAATACCAATTGATCAACACCACGTTGATCGACCGCACACCCTACCGGCTCTTCCGTTTATTCGTGGATATGACCAGCTTCAGCAGCTATATCGGCAACCGCGAGTCGCACGTATTGCCCGAACATATCCGCTACCAAACCGCATTGGACTATAAACGGGCTTCGTCCGGCATTTACAACATCCCGCGCACGCTTCCACACGCGAACCTGAACCCTTCGCGGCTCCATCAGCCGACCCTTCTGCTTTGGGGTGGGCGCGACCAAACCCTTGCCCCCGACTCTTTTTCCAGGCTGGCAGGTGAATTGCCCAACCTTGTGGCAGCGAAGGAATTTCCCATCTGCGGACATGTACCACACCAATGTCATCCGGGAGAGTTGAATCCACTGGTGATGGATTTTTTGAAAACGTTATGACGCGAAGACAGCGGGATCGAAAAGCATTTGCTTTGAACACCCCGCCTTTTGCGTAAGGCATAGAATGTTAACGGGGGAATTGAGTCGATATTTTAAGATTGCAAAATCAAAATGCCCTCTTGTCAACATTCCATGCGGATGCTAAAATGCCGTCCACATTAGCCAAATATACGGGGATGCAGAGCTCGAACGCCCATATATGGCTAAATCATTTGTTCTAATAATGGAGCCGGTTTCGGATGCGTTGTCCGTATTGTAAACATCATGACTCGAAGGTGCTGGACACCTCTCACGACAGTCACGGCGGGATTCGCCGTCGGCGTGAATGCCTGAAATGCCGCCAGCGTTTCAGCAGTTATGAACGCCCGATCCTCGCCACGCCGCTCATCATCAAACAGGACGGCAACCGCGAAGAGTTCGACCGCGAGAAGATGGCGCGCGGCATCCGCATTTCCTGTGCGAAGCGCCCCGTCTCTGCGGCGGACATCGAGCGCATGATCGGGCAGGTGGAAGTGAAACTGCAGAAACTGGGCAAGGCGGAAGTCTCCTCGCGTGTGGTCGGCGACCTGGTGATGGAGACCCTGAAGGAAGTGGACCAGATCGCCTACGTCCGCTACGCCATTGTCTACCTGGGCTTGGATGACCTGCAATCCATTCGCACCGAGATCGACCACTTATTAGAAGGTTAATTCAGGCAAAGACCCTCCAAGGGGGGAGTGTCTTTGCCTTTTTGTATCTATCAACACTATCCGAATGTCATTCTGAGCGTAGCGAAGAATCTCCTCTTCATTCGCGAGAGACCCTTCGCTGAGCCCGGAGTGACATCGAAAACTTTACAGGAGAACCCGATATGGCAACAAAATCTGCTGAGACCAAGATCGTCAAGAACGGCTTGCTGCCCACGCCGTCCATCAAGAAGGGACTGCCCGGCGCATCCCTGACGGATAACGCGCGCCAGGTGTTGATGAAGCGTTACGTCCGCCGGGGCGACGACGGCAAGCCCGCCGAAAATGTGGAAGAGATGTTCTGGCGCGTGGCATATCACGTTGCCAAGGTGGAGGAGCAATGGGGCGCGGACGTGCAGGAACGCACGGTCGAGTATTACCATTTGCTTTCGAGCAAGAAGTTCTTCCCGAACTCGCCGACCTTTACCGGTGCAGGGACTCCCCTTGGGCAGCTCGCGGCGTGTTTCGTCCTCCCGATCACCGACGATATGGGACGTCACAGCGCGGGCATCTTCCAAACTCTGCGTGACGCCGCTTTGATCCAGCAGACAGGCGGTGGTAATGGATTCTCCTTCTCGCGTTTGCGCCCGCACGGCGCAATGGTTCAGACCTCGGCGGGGCAGGCGACGGGACCGGTCGGATTCCTGCGCGTGTATGACCATGCCTTTGGTGAGATCGCCCAGGGCGGGACGAGGCGCGGCGCGAACATGGCCGTGCTGCGTGTGGACCACCCGGATGTGGAAGAGTTCATCACCTGCAAGACCAACGAGAACCACATCACGAACTTCAACATTTCCGTCGGCATCACCGACGCTTTCATGGAAGCCGTGCGCGATGACAAGGAATGGGAACTGCGCTTCCCCGACCTGATCGAGATGAAGCAGAAAGGCTTCAGCGGGACGCTCGAGCAGGCGGCAGAGGCAGGGATCAGAATTCATACGTATAAGAAGGTCAATGCGCGCGAGTTGTTCAATAAGATCGTCAAACAGGCGCACCACAACGGCGAGCCCGGCGTGTTGTTCCTCGATGCAGCCAACCGTTATAACCCCGTGCCGCATCTGTACCCGCTCGAGGCGACCAACCCATGCGGCGAGCAATGGCTGGGACCGTATGAGAATTGCTGCCTCGGTTCGGTGAACCTGAACGAACACTGTGGACCCGATGGGAGCGTGGATTGGGAAACCTTGCGTAAATCGGTAGTGACCGCGACGCGCTTCCTCGATGATGTGGTCGAGGCGAATGCGTACGTTCCGGCGGTGCCGCAGTTGAAGGAAGCCGCTCACAAAGCGAGGCGCATCGGTTTGGGGATCATGGGTCTCGCGGATCTGATGTATCACGTGGGTGTGCGCTACGGCTCGAAGGAAGGTCAGGAGTTCGGCGCGCAGGTGATGGAGTTCGTGCGCTATCACGCGATGGTGACCAGCGTGCAGCTCGCAGAAGAACGTGGACCGTTCCCGGCCATTCAAGGCTCGATCTACGACATGGACGATATGAAGTGGGAAGCGCCCAAGTCACTGGTCAAGTTCGAGAATAACTGGGGCAGGCCCGATATTAAGTGGGAGGCGGTGGTGGATGGCATCAAGAAGCATGGCATCCGCAATGCGGCTCAGACCACGGTCGCTCCGACAGGGACCATCGCAACGGTGGCTGGATGCGAAGGCTACGGCTGTGAACCCGTCTTCGCGCTGGCATACATCCGCCACGTGAACGATAACGGCAAAGACTTGAAATTGACCTATGCCAGCCCGCGCTTCGATGAGGCGTTGAAGAAGCTTGGCTTGGGTGAAGAGAAGCGGCAGGAGATCGTGGAGCAGGTGATGAACCAGGGGACCTGCCAGCACATCGCCGAACTGCCGCAGAACATTCGTGATACGTTCGTGGTCTCGGGCGATGTGACCGCCGAGGAGCATGTGCGCATGCAAGGCGCGCTGCAAGCCTTTGTGGATAACTCGCTGTCGAAGACGGTCAACTTCCACGAAGGCGCCACGGAAGGCGATGTAGCGATCGCGTATCAGCTGGCATGGGAGTTGGGGTGCAAGGGTATCACCGTCTATGTGACGGGGTCGCGCGAGAAGGTCGTATTGGAGACCAAAGCCACTGCGGAGAAGAAAGCACCGGTCCTTCGACAGGCTCAGGACACCGCTGCGAACGAACCGAAGACGACTCCGGTTCAGGTGCCTCCTTCTATTTCCCCTGCGGGGACGATGTGGCATGGGACGAAGAAATCGCGCCCCAAGGCGTTGACTGGCAAGACGTTCAACATCGATACGCCGGTGGGCAAAGCCTTCATCACCATCAACGAGAACGGCGGAGCGCAGCCCTTCGAGTCGTTCGTCAATACCGCCAAGGCTGGCTCTGAGATCGCCGCCGTCTCCGAGGCGATCGGACGGTTGATCTCGTACATCCTGCGCATGGCCTCGCCGGTTGCGCCGATGGAGAGACTGCGCGAAGTGGTCGTTCAGCTCATCGGCATCGGCGGCGGACGTTCGCTCGGCTTCGGTCCGAACCGCGTCAAGTCGCTGCCGGATGGGATCGGTCAGGTGCTCGACCAGTACCTGCGCGAGAAAGAAGGGATCGTCATTGAGGAAGTGAAGGGGAACGGCAATGGCAACGGCGGACATCACGA
>CAZYLM010000154.1:0-6647 GCA_964648645.1 uncultured Anaerolinea sp. | reverse complement strand
CCCAATATTCCAATTCACCGGCATACTTTTGAATCACATCCACACTGCTGTCGGTCGAACCGCCGTCCATGATGATGTATTCGATATGCGGATAAGTCTGTCCAAGCACGGATTGGATCGTCGCTTCGAGATAATCCGCCTGGTTGAACGACGGTGTGACGATGGTGACGAGGGGTAGGGCGGGCGGTTTCATGAGATTGAGCGAGGGTGCGTCGCACCATACGGGAGGAGTTTATCTACGGGTTTGGTGCGACGCACTCCGATAAACCTATCGCCACTCTTCTTCGGAATAAAAAGACTCGGAGACGCCTTCCGTGATCTTGCGGACCCGGGAAATTTCTTCAGGGGAAAGAATTTTTTTCCAGTTATCAAGACTTGCCCGGCTGTCTAGTTTTACTGAATGGGTTTTATTCTTCGCAAGTTTGGTTGGGTTCTCTGAACTGCTGGAATTCTCAATAATGGATTTGACCTGTTCTGTGAAATCCAAGCCGAGGGATCGATATAAAGCCTGAAAACCGGTCACGGGTTCGCGGGATAAATCTTCGTGGCGAACAATGTTGAATTCGGGAAATAGGTCTCGGGTCCCATGAACGAAGCGGTAAATGAACTTCCATAATAAAGCGGCCTGACTCACGATATCGTTCTTATCCATCGATTCCATCGCGGCACGGTCGGCTTCTAGGTGATCGCGCATGAATAGCGGCTGGTTGAGCAGGTTGTTGAAATCATAATTCCAGCCAAGGCGTTTGAGACTGCTGGCGAAACCTGCCGGGTGACGTGCGGTGATGATGACCTTAGAGTTCAAGCGTTTCGCAAACCAGGGAGTGGAAAAAACGGCAAACGGGTCTTTGATAAGCGCACGCTGACCGTGCATGCTGCCGTTAAAGAAGATGCGGAAATCACGCCCCATGCGAAGGAAATCCTTGATCGAGCGAAGGGATTTTATTTCCAACCATGTATGGTATTGGAAGTCCAGCATTTCATGAAAAGCAGGGAAGTATTCCGCCTCATTTTCTTCTGTTATGTAGGTATACCAATATTTGACCGGCGCACGAAACATGCCGGGACGATGTAACACATTGAGTGGCTCGCTAATATAAGCGGTGTCGGCATCGGCGGCAAGCATTTTCCCCACCCAGGTGGTGCCGCTGCGATGGGACCCGGTGACGAGAATGGGAGTCAGTTCATTCGCTGAAATAATAGAGGACATCTTCTTCTTCCACTGAGATTGCGCTGATTGAATGGACATCGTACAACTGCGCCGCGCAAGCGTTCAGCCAAAAAAATGGTCGTACGTCCAGTTCCTTCACGCCTTCGTAGCCATCCAAAGCAGGAATGATCAGGTCTTGTTCACCGTCAGCCTTCATATCATAGATCATTTGTTCCCGTTCATCCCAACGCAGGGCAAAGAGACGCCGGTTTTCATAAACGGAAAGCGGCTGACGCATTATCCAAAACGGATAGAGAAAAGCAAGAAACGCCAGCACAACCGCGGCATTTTTCACGAAAACCGGGAGTTTCATAAAGGATAGCACATAACCGATACAAATTCCCAATGCCATGATGGCTAGCATGAGCAGAAAATATGCCGGGAACCTCACCCGCTCCAGAGGGTAGGACTGCCCATACGCACTGGGAGCAAAGGCGGCAAAGATCAATCCATAGAGTAGAACCAGAATAAGAAGGAATATACTGTAAAAGCGCGGTCCTATTTTTTCCGTTCTTTTATCAAAAAAGTACTGGTATGAGAACAAGCTTGAAATCGCCAACAACATAAAGAGGGGCAAAGGAAGGTTTGTAATCGAGATGCGCAGGAAAAGGAAAGAAAATTTCACATCACGGATGAGGACGGTTATCATTGATGGCGGACCATTCTCATCATTGATACGAAACTCATTGGCAGGAGAAATGAACATTGCAAGCAGTGCCACCAGTGCGCCAACGAGCATGGCGGTTATCAAGGTCAATGCCGGTTTGCGACGAGCAGATGTATCAAAATAATACACGTACGCGATCGCGATCGTGAGGATCGAAATATGCAACGCACCCAGGGTTTCGGAAAGCCCGCCAATGAAAAATGCGAGAAAGGCAAAAAGGGGCACCATGGGGAATGAGGTTTTTTGAAGGCGTACAAGCCTCACCATCCAGGCTGAGAGGAGCGCAAAAAAAACGATAGGGGTAAGATATGACACCTGCCCTGGCCGCCAGTAAAGGACTTGAAAGAGGTTCGGCGTGGTAAAAAAGGAGAAAAGAATCACCGCTTCTGTAACCAGCAAACGGACCGGCGTTTCAACCTTTGTCTCCAGTGTTTTATCCAATTCGGTCAACAGCCAGTACAAACCCGTCCCCCAAAGCAGGATGTGCAGGGCGGGTACAAACGCGATATTATGGGGGAAGAGTTCCCAAAAGCCCATTACAAATAGGTTGGAAAATCGGTTGGATTTAAAAAGATATTTGTTCCAACTGTTCAGGAAAATATCGCCAAATTTCACCTGGGCAAGCAGGCAGTAATCATCGCCTGTGTAGCGGGTGAAAATCCCAATATAGGCATATACGGCAAGCACTGTTGTCATGGCAAACACGCCGAACCAGGCAAGATAAGTCAGTGATTTTTTAGTGGATAACATTTATTACTTTTTCAAATTATAGATCATGCAACTACTACTTTCGGCAAAGGCGGGCTGGCATTAGCCAGTATCCGCATTCGCGCCCTAGAACAAATTGCCGGAGGAAAACTAGAAAGATATGCCTCGCCAACTGTAATATATCAGATGCACTTCGTAAAACTGGGTAGGGCCCGCCAGATTATACCCGTCTTTCTTCGTGCTGATTTCCATCGCAATCCCGCAAGGCTATAGCGGCGCTTCCCTTTATCACCACTTCGGCACTCCGTCCGATATCTTCCCTATTTTTACAGCGGGCGTCAATTGCCGAATCTTGAGTATCCGCAATGTGGATTCACACTTTGCCTTCGAGCCCCTCTGTGATCCAAACTCTTTGAGCTGCCAGGCATTTTGAGCACTCAAACAACTGATATAATGAATTTGACCGACATGGTGATAAATGAATCGAAAAATAAATCGGCGTGATTTTCTCAAACTTGCAGGTTTACTCCCTTTAAGTCTTGCAACAGAACCCTTAATGAGAGCCGCCAGATCGATAAATACAAAACAGGCGGGGCAAAAGAATGTGCTTGTAGTAGTATTCGACGCATTTTCCGCCTACAACATATCCCTCTACGGTTACCCGCGTGAGACCACACCCAATATAACCAGGCTTTCAGAACGGGCGATTCGATATCACAATCATTACGCAGGTGGAAACTTCACCACGCCGGGAACCGCGTCCCTATTGACCGGAGTCCTGCCATGGACACACCGTGCTTTTCAACCAGCGGGGATGGTTTCAGAACAATATGTCAACCGCAATCTTTTCAGTGCATTCAAAGATTATTACCCTATTGCCTACAGCCATAACGGTTGGGTAAATATTCTGCTAAACCAATTCTTGAGCCGGACAGATGAATTAATTCCGAGGGACAAACTTTTACTTGGTTCAGACGAGCTTCTTCATATCCTGTTCAGGAAAGATGATGACATTGCGTCCGTCGGCTGGTTGAGGAGTATCAATGTGGAAGAGGAGGGATACGCCTATTCTCTTTTTCTCTCGCGCCTTTATCAGGAGTACCAAGAAAAAAAATTCAGAGACCTCAAGCTTTTATTCCCATTGGGGCTTCCGACTGCAGGCTCGGCGGGTGCTGACAATATATTCCTATTGGAACATGCAGTGGATTACCTGGCTGATCGTCTCACAGCGATCCCACAGCCATTCGTTGGTTATTTCCATTTTCTTCCGCCGCACGACCCCTACCGGCCACCGGTGGAATTCTACAAACAATTTCACAACGATGGCTTCACGCCTCTCCAAAAACCTGAGGATATTTTTGCCAAAAGAACGCCAAAGGATATCCTGGCAAAACGCGCAGAGTATGATGAGTTCATTCTGTATGTGGATAAGGAGTTTGGGAGGTTATACGAAAAACTGGAGTCGACCGGATTATTGGAAAACACTTGGTTGGTATTAACCTCGGATCATGGGGAATTGAATGAACGCGGGATTACCGGCCATAGCACCGAAGTCCTCTATGAACCTGTTATTCGCGTCCCGCTGATGATCTTCGAACCCGGGCGTAAGACAGGCATGGACATTCACGAGAACACAAGTGTGGTGGATGTCATCCCTACATTGACTCATGTCACCGGCCAGCCATTTCCCGATTGGGTGGAGGGTGGAATTCCGCTCCCGCCGTATGGGCAAGGAACGGGATCAGCACGCAGTATTTTCACAATGCGGGCAAATAAGAACGGTCAATACGACCCTCTTTCTCAGGCGTCCGTCATGATGGTGAAGGAAAACTACAAACTTCATTATTACTTCGGTTACTCCCTGCTTCCGGATATGGAGCAGGTAAAGCTTTTCAATGTAAAAGAGGATCCTGAGGAACTGAATGATCTATCCGCTGCACAAAAGAATCTTGCTGGTACCCTTTTGGATGAGGTGATAGCTAAATTGGATGAGGTAAACAAACCTTATCAATAATCGATGCTATGCATTCTTTTGCCGCCGAGTGGGAATAATAAGATCAGCTTTTCAAATCCAAAAACCATGCAGTCATCTCCCATCATATGATGGTTGCAGAGTCTAATAGAAGATTAAAAGATATTACCTCATTTAGTCATGACAAGAACGCCAAACCAAGCGATACAGGTAACGGCTTTGTTTTTTGTTACCATTCTATTTCATCAAGTTGTAGATCACATAACCATCCCCTTCGGCAAATACGGGATAGCTTTCGAGTTTTTCCTTTAAGAAGGGTTGACGATCGAGGTCGTCAAAGTCGGTGACAAGGAATAGGTCCTTTTTGAGGACGGTCTCTTCGAAAAAGCCTTCGAAGTCGCGCCCAGTACCGCGAGTGTCACTGTAAATCAGGTCACCGGATGTGGGCCAGGCAGTGATATTTCGCCAGCCCCAATATGCCATGCGTGCGCCATAGTCTTGCGTGAGACCCGCCAAATTATACCCGTCTGTCTCTGCACGGATCTCAGCCCACATCTTGCCCTCAGGTCGGTAGTCTACAGCATTGAGGGTATTGCGAGTGTTCCAGAGGGAAGCGATAAGACCAACGAGAAGAAAGACGAAAGATGAAAGACGCAGGGTTTTTGTATTTGTGAGTTGAGCGAGTTTTGAAAAAAGAAAATCCGCCAACGGCGCAATCGAAAGCGCGAGGATGGGAATCAATGGCAGGGAGTAGTAATCGTGGGTGGAGATGTGAAAATTAAAGTAAAGCCCAAAGAGGGCGTACCCGGTCCAAAGTCCAATAAGGAAGCGGCGCTTCATATCTTCAAAGAAAAACAGACCGAGCAGGGCGAGCCCAATAGTGAATCCACCTGCCACCAAATTCAGCATGTTCAACCAGCCGATGTAGTATGCCGGGCTGAGAAAAAGAGAAGGAATGAAACGCCCTGTGAACTGTTGACCAAGATAGCCTGCGATAAAAATACCGTAGATCAGATATACAACGCCAGGCACGATTCCTAAAAACGCCATGACGTAAAGTTGTGGGTTTTTCAGCGCCTCCTTCATGGACTTGTGGCTGAGTGCCGCACCCAAGCCTCCGCCTACGATGAAAAATGCCGCCGGGAATTTGATGAATATGGCAAGCCCGCCGAAGAGACCGGCAAGAAGGGACATTAACCACGAAGGGTCACGAAGAAATACAGAGGAAAACTTTTGTGACTCTTTGTCTCCTTTGTGGTTGATGTTTTCTACGCTTGCCCATTCCCAGACCGCCCACAGGAATATCACGATAAGCATCGTCATTAACGGGTCGGGTTGGAAACTGCGACTGGCGATAATGGCGTAGGGAAGGAAAAGGTAAATTGCGGTTGCGGCGATGGCTCCATCATCAGAGACCAACCGACGTGCCAGCAGAAAAAGAAACACTCCACCAACAAGCCAAAATATTGAAGAATAAATACGCGCGATCCAGACCTCTTCGCCAGTGAAGCGATACGTCCATGCAACGATGCGCTCGAATACTTCCGGCTCGACCGATGCGCGAAACTTCCACTGCTGGACTGCAAAGGTGCGGTCTTCGGGCGACACATCGAAGCGGTTTTCGTAATACATGCCGCGCGCCTTGAGCGCCGACAGCAGTTGGCGGGTGGAATGGAATTCGAGCGGCAGGTCGGTCAGGTCGTACAGACGGATGGCAAGCGCAAGCGCAAAAATCACGACCAGGGCAAATTTCCGCGCAATGCGGGTGGGGAAAAATCGTTCCATGATGGAGGGTTATTGTAACTTATAGAATGTATGCGAATCTAAGAATTGGCTTTGGAAATGATCGCCTCATGCCTTGCTGGCTTCACCCCTGGCGCAAGTCAGCCTGGTTTCTTAATAAATTTACCTTCTTCTTTAAACCCGCTGATACTATGACCATATGCAAGCAAACGAAGTTATTGCACTCTTGAATTTTTTTGAAGAGCATCACATCCTCATTTGGGTGGACGGCGGCTGGGGTGTGGATGCATTGCTAGCCAAACAGACCCGCCCGCATGCGGATCTGGACATTGCCATGCTTCACAAGG
>CAZYLM010000153.1:0-6729 GCA_964648645.1 uncultured Anaerolinea sp. | reverse complement strand
GCGGTTAACATCGTGATCGGCTCTCCGCGTTCCTTCTTCTGGCGGAACGTGAGAGTCGTCACTTTTTTTCTTTGTGACGTACTTGCAGAGATTGTTGTGGTCGACATGGTACCCTCCGGTAAAGGTAGAGTCCGGTGTATGCTGACGCCCTGATTTGCATACGAATTCGGTTGATAAGATAACGCAGTCGCGTTCAAAAGGATATGCGCCGCATTTCCATTATAACCTCACTTGACCCTTCCTTGAAGGCGGTTATAATTCAGTCACTGAATTTTGGAATGGAATCATGGCTGTAGAATCCACGAACGAAGAAATACGCGAACTGACCCTGCTCGAGCAGATCGAAAGCGACCCCGATGTCAACCAGTCCACCCTTGCCGGTCAATTGGGGGTAGCGGTTGGCACGGTCAACTGGCATATCAAGCGTTTAATAGCAAAAGGTGCCGTCAAGGTCTCGCGTGCCGAACGCAAGAAACTGCGGTACATCATCACGCCTGAAGGTCTCGCCCTGCGTGCGCGGTTGGCGGTCAATTATGTCGAGAATTCCTTTTCTGTCTATCGTCGCACGCGCCAACGCGTGAAAGACCATCTCGCCAAAGTACGCAAAGCCGGGTTCGACCGGGTGCGCGTCACCGGCTCGGGCGATGTGGCGGATATTTGCAAACTGACCTGTATGGAGCAGGGAATTTCTATTGTGGCGGATAAATCAGTGCCCGCGCTGGTGGTGGACGGATACAAGATAAAACTGGAGGGCTTGGAATGATGGATAAGCATGTGCTCATCACTGGCGGCGCGGGCTATATCGGTTCTCTCCTGACGTCGGAACTGCTCCGGCAAAATTACCGAGTCACCCTCCTGGACTCCTTGCTCTTCGGCGGCGAGAGCATCCTGCCGTTCATGAGTCATCCCAACTTCCATTTCATCAAAAGCGACGTGACCGAACACCGCGCCATCCGCGACGCTGTCAAAAAGGATTGGGGGGTTCCCAATGCGGTGATCCATCTGGCGGGGATCGTCGGCTTCCCCGCCTGTCAGGCGGTGGGCAAACAGGTCGCATGGAAGTACAACTTCGACGCGACGAAGCTGGTCTTCGAGCAATCCGCAGACCTGGGTGTGGAGCGATTCGTGTTTGCGTCTACCTACAGTAACTACGGTCTCTCTGAAGATGGCAAACCTGTCACGGAGGAAACCCCGCTTAATCCGCAATCCCTTTACGCAGAGACCAAGATCGCTGGCGAAGAGTATTTGCTTGCTCAAAAAGATTCGCCCTGCGCACCTTTGCTCTTTCGTTTTGCGACCTTGTACGGTATATCCCCCCGCACGCGTTTTGACTTGATTGTCAATCAATTTGTCCTCGAAGCGTTCATCAAACGCCAGCTCATCATTTACCAGCGTGGATATTCGCGCTCTTTCGTCCACATCCGTGACGTGGTGCGCGGTGTCATCATGGGCTTGGAGGCAGAGCAGAGCAAGATCCGTGGGCAGGTCTTCAACCTTGGCACCGAGAAAGGGAATTACTCAAAGAACGACATTGTCGGTTTTGTGTTGAAGCGCATGCCCGAAACGGTCGTCGAATATAAAGATCTCACGTTTGGCGGCGATATGCGCGATATCACCGTTTCATTTGAAAAAATTCGTCGTGTTTTAGGTTTTGAAACCACCTTGACTGTCGATGATGGGGTGCGTGAAGTGTTGTTTGCGCTGAAAAGCGGTCTTATCAAAGACCCTGCGGATGATCGATATCGAAATGCGCAATTTATTGTGCAATAGGTTGAAAGTTGCAGGTTGAAGGATAAAGGTTATGGCTACGGCGAAACGATTTGAAGAGTTGGAAGTCTGGCAGAACGCCAAAGACTTGACCAACCCGGTTTATAAAAATTCAACCGATGGAGCATTTGCGCGTGATTTTGGTTTGCGCGACCAAATGCGAAGAGGGGCGGTTTCGATCATGTCCAATATTGCGGAAGGCTTCGAAAGCCAGACACAAGCCCTGTTTATAAAATACCTTGGACTTGCAAAGGGTTCCGCTGGCGAATTGCGAGCCCAGCTTTATATTGCGAGAGATCAAGGGTATATCTCTGAGGAGAATTTCTCTGATATTTTCTCTCTTGCAGAAATTTGCTCTAAACAACTTGCCCGTTTTATTCAATATCTGGAAAACCAACCCAATGCCCGTAGAATGCGGGAAGATGGAGCAGAATACAATGTCGAATAACAACCTTGGACCTTCAACTTTAAACATTCAACCCTTCTGGGAGAACAAAAAAGTGATCGTCACGGGCGGCGCGGGCTTTCTCGGCTCGTTCGTCATAGAAAAATTGAAGCAGCACGGCGCGACGGATATCTTCATCCCGCGCATCGAGAACTACAACCTCGTCGATTCGAATGATATCAAGCGGTTGTATGCTGAATCGCTCAAGGGCATTGACCCGAAGAACGTGGTCATCATCCACCTTGCCGCCAACGTGGGCGGAATCGGCGCCAATCGCGAGCATCCTGCCGAATTCTTCTACGATAACCTGATGATGGGTGTGGAACTGATGCATCAGGCGTATAAAAATGGTATTGGCAAGTTTGTTGCTATTGGCACGGTTTGCGCGTATCCCAAGTTCACACCGGTCCCTTTCAAGGAAGATGATTTATGGATCGGCTATCCCGAGGAGACTAATGCCCCCTACGGCCTTGCCAAGAAGATGATGCTCGTACAGGCACAGGCATACCGCCAGCAATATGGCTTCAACGCCATTTTCCTCTTGCCGGTAAATCTGTATGGTCCGCGTGACAACTTCAATTTGCAAACCTCGCATGTGATTCCCGCCCTCATCCGCAAGGCGGTCGAAGCCAAAGACCGCGGAGACAGGGAACTGCCCGCATGGGGTGATGGCTCTCCCACCCGTGAATTCCTTTACGTCGAAGATGCCGCTGATGGCATTGTGACGGCTGCCGAAAAATACAATGGCGATCTGCCTGTAAACCTTGGCTCCGGTTATGAAATATCCATCAAGGATCTGACTGAGATGGTTGCGAAGTTAACTGACTTCCAGGGCAAGATCGTCTGGCAGACAGACAAACCCAATGGCCAGCCCCGCCGCGGGCTTGATGTGACCCGTGCCAAGGAACTCTTCGGTTGGAGTGCGCAAATCCCGTTTGAAGAAGGTATGAAGCGCACGGTTGAGTGGTTCAAAGAGAACAAAGCTGCGATCGAAGGACGTGAGAAAAATAGAAATTAGAGACTGGATGCCTAACCTCCAATCTCTAATTATCTGATCTCTAATCATCTTATGACCCACGAACCCCACACCGTTTATATCAAGCCATCCAAAGGTTTGGCTGCATTAAACCTCAGCGACCTTTTGCTTTATCGTGAATTGATATATTTCATGGTCTGGCGCGATGTAAAAGTGAAGTACAAACAAACCCTGCTTGGTATGGCATGGGCGGTCGTTCAACCCGTCATGACCATGCTGGTCTTCACCTTCCTGTTCGATAAAGTCGCCAAACTTCCCACTGAAGGCGTGCCGTACCCGGTCTTTTCCTTCACTGCGCTCCTGCCGTGGGGCTTGTTCGTGACAGCACTCAATCAGGGCAGCCGCGCGCTGGTCGCGCACCAAAACATGGTGACGAAGATCTACTTCCCACGCCTGATCTTGCCCATCGCCTCGGTTTTTGCAGGCATGGTGGACTTCTTCATTGCCTTTGTCATCCTTGTCATTTTGATGTTCTATTATCAGGTCACCCCTGCCTGGAACTTGATCTGGACCCTTCCACTTTTTCTTCTGCTCGCGATTGTGACCGCACTTGGTGTGGCGCTTTGGCTTTCAGCGATCAACGTTCAATATCGGGATGTGAACCAAGCCCTCCCGTTTCTGACTCAGTTTTGGCTGTTTGCCACACCCGTGGCTTATTCCGCCTCTGTGATCTCGGAAAAGTGGCAGGTGGTCTACTCGCTCAATCCGATGGCGGGCGTGGTCAACGGCTTCCGTTGGGCACTTCTCGGCGTTGGCAATGGACCGGATACTGCGCTTTGGGTTTCAGTTGGGATTTCGGTTTTAATCTTTATCTCAGGCCTTTTCTACTTCAAGAGCATGGAAAAAACCTTTGCGGATACGATATAGTTCAAAGTTACAGGTTGAAGGTTATAGGTTAAGAACCTTCGATCTGCAACTTTAAACCTTCAACGGTATTTATGACAACTGCAATCAGTGTAAAAAACATCGGCAAACAATACAAGATCGGCGCTGCGGAAACCAAGTTCCGCTATAACATGCTGCGTGATGTGATTGTGGATACAGTCGCAGCGCCCGTTCGTTTGGCGAAGGCGATAATCGGCAAGTCTGACCGCCGCATGAATCAGAATTATGTCTGGGCATTGAAAGATATCACCTTTGACCTCGAAGAAGGCAAAGTGCTTGGTATCGTCGGGCGGAATGGGGCGGGCAAATCTACCCTGCTGAAAATCCTTTCCCGGGTCACCGAGCCGACGACTGGTTCAGTCACCGTGCGCGGGCGGGTCGGCTCCCTGCTCGAAGTGGGCACCGGCTTCCATCCCGAATTGACCGGACGTGAGAACATCTACATGAACGGCGCAATCCTCGGTATGAAACGTTCTGAGATCGACTCGAAATTCGATGAAATCGTTGAGTTCTCTGAGGTGACCCAGTTCATCGACACTCCTGTGAAGCGCTATTCCTCTGGAATGTATCTGCGCCTGGCATTTGCTGTAGCAGCACACCTTGAACCGGAAATCCTTGTGGTGGACGAAGTGCTTGCCGTGGGCGATGCCGAATTTCAGAAGAAATGTCTCGGCAAGATGGGCGATGTTGCCCAGCAGGGACGCACTGTTCTGTTCGTCAGCCATAATATGTCCGCGATCTTGCGCCTCACTCAGGAAGCGATCGTATTGAACAAGGGGCAACTCATCATGCGCGCTCCATCGCAGGAAGCGGTTGACTTTTACCTGTCCTCGGGGCAGTCACAAGCTGGGGAGCGAGTTTGGGGGGCGGATGAAGTTCCAGTGGCGAGTGCGCCTTTTATGCCGATCAGCCTCAAAGTTAAAGAAAGAAGCGGGAAGGTCGTCGACACCATTCGATCCACGGAAACTGTCACAGTTGAATTCGAATACAAGTTATCCTCACCTGTCACTGGCTTGCGTGTCGGACTTTATGTCAGCACCATGCGCGGTGAATATGTCTTCACTTCGTTTGATACGGATACGCCTGCACTTTACGAAAAATTTGACTCGCGTAATGCGGGTCATTACATCAGCCGCGCGGAATTGCCCGTAGATATTTTCAACGAAGGTCGTTACACTGTGGGCGTAAATGCGAGTTCGTTCGGCGTGCGACGCTATTTCATGGACGAGAATGCGCTGGCGTTCAACGTGGATATTTCCGGTGCGCCTGGCACGCAATGGGGCGAGCCGCGTGTGGGACCAGTACGCCCGCGGTTGAATTGGAAGATCGAGAAATTAGATTAATTGTAGATCACGCTTTTAGCGTGACTGTCACGTTACAAACGCGACCTACAGAAACTCATGCCAAAATCAAATCCACTCCGCGAAATACTGGGCGACCTGCCCTTCACTGCCGAGATCGATTGGATGCTCCGGTCGAAGAACCGTCCGCGCAAAGATCATTACAACCTGACGCGTTTGCTCACTTCTTTACCCAATGCAGTGAAGGTAGTAAAGCCTTATGCCGAGAATGCACCGCCTGGAAAAAACGTTTTGTTCTTTGCTACGCTTCACTATTGGATCGAACAATCGGCGTATTTGGGTCTGGTGTTGGCAGGCATGGGGCATGATGTCACTCTGTTGACCTTGCCTTATTCTGAATGGCATAAAGAAAAAGACAAGTTTACGCAACGTCAACGCATTCTTCATACACACGATGCGCTGAAAGTGCTCTCTCCGTTGGTGAAGCATATTTCTATGATGGATATGCAATCCTCTTCCCGCGATTCGCACGGAACGTTGCACGCTCATGCTGCAAGTGAATTGCCCGAAAAAATTCAGGCTGATATCAAAGAGATTTCTCTTTGGGATGTGCAATACACTTTAATGCGCGAAGAAGTGGACACGAACGATGCAAGTGACCGCGCTTTGTATGACTTGCGAGTTGAACGGAATACTTTCGCCGCCAAAGCTGCGCTTCAATTTATGCTAGCGAATAAGCCGGATGTGGTTTTGATCCCGAACGGCTTGATTTTGGAGATGGGCATTGTCTTCCGTGTGGCGCGTTATCTTGGCATTGACGCTGTGACGTACGAATTCAACGACCAGCGCGAACAAATCTGGCTGGCGCAGAACTCGTCCATTATGCAGCAGGAAACGGATTATCTCGTCGATGCACGTTGCGGACTTCCCGTCACCGATGCGATGTTTGAACGCGTGGCAGATCTCGAGAACGCCCGCCGCGGCGCTCGTGTATGGGGTAAGTCCAAACGCTTGTGGCAATATGTTTCCTCCCAAGGTGCGGATACGACCCGCAACATGCTTGGGCTGGATAACCGTCCAGTCGTGATGCTCGCCGCGAATGTCCTTGGCGATAGCCTGACGCTTGGGCGTGATATCTTCGCCGCATCCATGACCGAGTGGATCACCAAAACCGTTCAATATTTTGCCAAGCGCACGGATGTGCAGTTGGTCATCCGGGTTCATCCCGGTGAAAAGTTGGTGCCGCAAGCCAAGTCGATGGCGACGGTGGTGAAAGAGGCGTTGCCTGAATTGCC
>CAZYLM010000152.1:0-6761 GCA_964648645.1 uncultured Anaerolinea sp. | reverse complement strand
CGAGCCATGCCACAGCATCATCCTGTTCCTGCGCCGAGGAGCCGAGGCTTTCGATATTCGTCGGAGGAGTTTGAGCCGGGGTCTGCGCGCCAACATTCTGGGCTTGGGCAACCCAATCGGGCGGAGTCTCGCTGCGCTTGTTCGGGTCGGTGACCAGTTCTTCAGGCTTGGCGCCGTGCTTCGCAGCCAGTGACTCGAGCCATGCCACAGCATCATCCTGTTCCTGCGCCGAGGAGCCGAGGCTTTCGATGTTCGATGCAGGGGTTTCTTTTACGGGCTCGGAAGGCTTCAACCAATCCGGAAGGTTTGCAGGTTCTGCGGATGGCTCTTCAAACCCGGCATCAGCTGCAACCGTTGCAGCTGCCGCAGCGCTAAGACCAGCCAGCCAATCGGCAGAATCTCCCTGGGCTGCGGGTTGAGCTTCCATCGGAGTCGCAGGTGCATCGCTGCTGACGCCCTTCAACCAATCGGGCACATCGTCGCTGGAAGCGGGAGGCTCAGGCGTCGATGGCTCTTCTGTGGAAGTTCCGCTGGCATCCTTCAACCAATCCGGCAGGCCAGTGGAGGGAGTGGATGCCCCTTCGAACGGATCGAAGGAAGCATCGAGACCGGTGAGATAATCCGGCGTTTCGACTTTGGGAGCAGGCTCGGTTTTAAGCGGTGCCGATGCCTGGGGAGTTTGTGATTTCAACCATTCCGGGATGTCTGCTTGAACCAGCCCGTCACCGCCGGGTCCTTCATCGAACATGGATGAAGGTTGCTCCGGCCCGCTGGCGGAGCCCCAACCTGCATCGCGCAAAAAGTCCGGGATGCCTTCCCCTGTCTGGGATGCCGCACCCGCTGCGGCCGAAGCCTGAGGCGTTTCTTCCGTCCCGGAACGGAGCCAATCGGGTTGTTCCTCGTTGAACGTTAGACCGCTGCCAAGCGGAGCAACTGACGAAAAGCCGAGCGAGTCGTTGTTCCAATCCTGCCCCACTGGCACTTCCTCGCCACTGTACTCGAGCCTTTCCATATTAACGGAAGCATCGGAGACATCAGCCGTGTGGAAGATGGAACCCTTGGTGAAATTGGAGTAAGGGTCCAGTTCGGCAACATGCATGCGGTAGACTTGCGTGCTCTCCGCGCCGGTGGATGCGGGAAGCAGGTCGACCATGATGCGGTTCGCATCGAAGGTATAGGCGTAGCGTTTGAGCAGCTGGGTGCACAGGTCGGTGGCGTCGGCGCGTTGACCGCTCTTAAAGAAGGAATACGCGAGCAACAATTGCATATCCACACGCTGCGGATCGGTCGCAAGCACGGCGCGGATCTCGGCAATGGCTTGCGGATAAAGCTCACCATGCACATAGACGCGTGCAAGCGCGCCGCGGGTCATGCGGATCTTGGGCGGTTCCATGCCGTCACGCCGGCCGTAGAGACGCTGAAGCTCGGACTGGATGGCGGCGTTCGACGATTGGACTTCGAAGGCGCGTTCCATATGCCAGATGGCATCGTCGAGCTTGCCTTCTTCATCGCGGATGATGCTCAAGCCGACATGAGCGACAAAATCATCGGGCACAGCCATGAGCAGGCGGCCGAAGATCTCAACCGCCTCGGCATAACGACGGGCTTCGAGATAGGCTTTGCCGAGCAGGCGGTAGGTTTCAAGGTGTTTGGGGAAGGTCTTCAGGATATGGCGGCAATGAGCGATCGCCTCGTCGTTGTGCCCCTGCTCGACAAGACGCTCGATCTCACGGTTGTAGATTCGCAACGATACTTTTGCCATTACCTATTCCTGTGATTTAAGGATTTGGACTCCAACATCTCCCGATGTTGACTCGAAAGTCTGGAGACTTTCGACTCCTCACCCATATTTTACTCGTAAAATAGCGGCAATGGCGAGACTGGTTCATCACTGAAATGAAATGCGGATAAAACCGCCTCATGCGCCTCTTTGAGCTTTGCTTCATCGTTGGCGTGCACCTCGCAAAGGGCTTCGCCTGCGGTGACCGCCTCGCCGACTTTTTTGAAAACGAGGAACCCAACCGCATGGTCGATGGGATCGCCCTTCCTGGCGCGCCCTGCTCCAAGGGCAACGGAGGCTTCGCCCACGGTTCTGGCGTTGACCTGGGACACGAATCCGCTACGGGGAGCTTCGACAACCTCGATCAGTCTGGCACGCTCGAACTTCGAAACATCATCCACATAAGAGACATCCCCGCCCTGCGACCTGACCAGGAGGCGCAGCTTCTCCAGGGCGCTGCCATCGGCAATGGACCTTTCTGCCAGCAAACGGCCTTCGTCGAGGTCTTTGGCACGCCCGCCCAATGCGAGGACATGGGCCGTGACGTGCAAGCAGTGCTCCACAAAATCGGCGGGGCCTTGCCCGCGCAGGGTCTCGATGGCTTCGACCATCTCGAGCGAATTGCCGACCGCCGAACCGAGTGGCTGGTTCATATCCGAGAGCAGGGCGACCGTCTTCCGCCCGGCGAGACGGCCGATATCCACCATCAGCTCGGCAAGTTCGCGCCCTTCTTCAAGGGTCTGCATGAACGCGCCGATGCCCACTTTGACGTCGAGCACGATGGCTTGAGCACCGGCGGCGATCTTCTTGCACATGATGGAAGAGGCGATCAGGGGCATGGAGGGAACCGTCCCGGTCACGTCGCGAAGCGCGTACATTTTTCCATCCGCCGGGGCAAGGTCAAGCGACTGCCCGGTGAGGACGATGCCTTTTTCTTTTAATTGCCCCAGGAATTCACCTGTGGTCAGGTCGACGCGATAGCCGGGAATGGATTCGAGTTTGTCGAGGGTGCCGCCGCTGAACCCCAAACCGCGACCCGACATTTTGCCCACGGACAGGCCGCAAGCGGCGACCATCGGCATGACGGAGATGCTGGTCTTATCGCCCACGCCGCCCGAAGAATGCTTATCCACGGCGATATCGACGATCTTGGAAAGGTCGAGCACCTGGCCCGAACGCGCCATCGAGAGCGTCAGGTCGGTGGTTTCGAAGTTGGTCATGCCGTTGAGCAGGACAGCCATCGCAAATGCGGATGCCTGATAATCCGGAATCTCCCCATTCGTAAACCCGCGCACGAAAAAATCGATCTCCTGTGCGGTGAGCTGCCCCCCGTCACGTTTTTTGATGATGATATCTACCGCGCGCATCTAAAATCTCCTTGGACGTACGGGAGAATTTTATCGCATTTTGTTCGGGGGGATTTTGAGCATCCAGTATATCCATCGTCTTATTTGCATTCGCAATCCTCACCTTTTCGATAATTATCCTCCGGGTAGTGCGGTTGTGAACGACTGATTGAATTGAATCTGGTTTTGGAAAGTTGTACAATGATCTTGAGGGAATGCCCTCTACTTTTTATTGAACCAGCCAAGGCGGAAACTATGCATCCATCAAGACCCGTACCGGTCCGAACTTTCTATTGGTCGCTCTTACTCATGGCAATCGCCGGTGTTGGCGTTGCCATTTTTATTGCCATGAACTGGGCGGGGATGCAATGGGCATGGTCGCTCATGCTGATCCTGCTGGCATACCTGGCCGCAATGGTGGTTGTCCGGTTTTCTCCGCACGAAGGGATTGTAGACCTGTTGGAAATGTTCATTCCCGGTGTGCATACCTACGTGGAATTGCAGAAGAAAAAGTATGTTTATCGCGGATTGATCGACAATGTCGAATATGTGCTGGGATATTTCCAGTTGATCCGGCACTTGAGCCCGGAATACAGGGTGGAAACATCCCCCGGAAGTTATCAGTTCTCAGAAAGTTTTCGCGAACTTCTTCTCGGTTTCATGCGCGGGGTCCACGTTGAGAAAAGCGAGTTGGACAACCTGATTCAAAGAACCGCGGAGGCATTAAGCCCGGCACTCATGGAGGAGGTCCTGCAACTTCTTTACAAAGAGATCTTCAAGGACGGAAACGAGGCGACCTTCAGCAAGATCAAAAACAATCCGCAAATGATACAACAATTGGCACAGGTCCTCTTTCAGAGCGGACGGCTGCCACCCGCTAGCGATCAGTTCCCCTATGATGAAAAGCTCGTTCAAAAAGTTCTTGCCGGTCTCGATGAATTCAGCCTGAAAGCCGTCTACGATGGCATACAAGAGGGTGAGCACACGTGGAAATTAACCCAGCAATATATCGAGTTTCTCACCAAGAACCAGGCGGTGGACGGTCCATATCGATTGGACTTGGATAAATTCTTCGAACCTGCAGCACATATATCCTGGAGATCCCGTATTGATGAGGATTTTTCTAACATCTGCAAAACAGAAAAGAGCCGCGCGCTGGCGGCGTTGCTCACAGAAGGAGATACCGCCTTGAAGGGTGGACCGCTTTCCAACGAGTGTGATAGCAAAGCTCTTGCTGCATTAAACCTTACCAGCCTCGCCATGTTCTTCACCGAAGAGCGGCTGGATAGCCCAGAACTAAAATCTGCCGTATGCATGCTGGCTTCCCGCTCGGAAACCGCAGTGGATCAGTATCTGGCTTATTTACAAGCACGCGAAGAGCTGCGGCCTGAGTCTCCACTCGCCGATCTGCCCTATGTGAGTGTGAATTACGTGGCACGGAATTGTCTGCGCATTGTCGAAAAATTGAGCAATAATTCGCTTTATCTTAAAGATAAGGAGATCGCAACAGACGAATTACGAAATGGAAATTGGTGGACCCGTGTCCCCCTGTTGATGGAAAAACTGTTCAGGAATATTGAAAAAGTATACAAGGACGAAATCAATAAAATCAACGAGACTCTCAAGGGGTTCAGATCGATGGAGGACATCCTGCGGCGCATCTTTCGCGGGTTGAAGCTCGAGACCATCGAACGCCTGCTTGAAGCGCAGACCTCCATCCCTTATTTATTGACCTTTGACGGGTTGAAAGGCAACCTTGCCGAATTGATCGACAGCCTGAGCTACTTCGACGGAAAACGCAACCGGGAAAAGCTGGCTGAAAAAAATATTGTGGAATTCAAATTCGAAAACCAGGAAAAATATTTCTTTAAAAAGTACATCCGCAATTCGCGCCTGGGCGTGGTTCCGAGGACAATGAACTTTGACCTGTTCAAGGAGACCTTCGAGGCGGATTTGATCAAGGTGTTCAAGAAACGGAATCTGCTGCACCTGGAACACCCAAAGATCGACAAGTTCGAGATCATCATCCATCGTTTCGGCTTGCACGGCCGGGACCGGTACGGGTTCGATAATGTTCGATGCAATTCCCAATACAAACACGCCCTGCCCAAGATCCGCGACCTATTCGCCTCCAGCCTGACCCCGCAGGAGATCTTGAACGCCATCATCTACGAACAACCCATGGACGGAAACGGGCGGTTGAACATGCGCCCGATCCTTGAGGGTATCCTCAAGGAGGGAATGGTCTGGGACTTTACGGACGAGGACAATGTAAATCTTTCCGAAAACTGCATCAAGACCCTGATCAAGAATGACTCCAGGCTGAAACTCAAAGTTTGCAAAACCCTGAATCGTGAGACCCTGCTGGATGCGGCGAAATTCCTTCACGAAAGCGTTAGAGCAGGCGCATCGGGGATTAAAAATGACCAGATAAGCGTTCTTACACTGGAGATCAAAAAGCTGCCAGGATTCAGCAAACTCGAAAACGAAGCGACTGTGATCGCCTCCAACTACGTGGATCTGATGCTCGACATCGCATACCTGCTATCCACCCTCGCCCCAAGGAAAATTTGAATTTCGCCATCCAAAAATAATGAGGTTGCTTCGCAAACGGATCCAGCCTTCCTGTTTGCTTCCCCTCTTCGGCTATAATCGGGCATAGGGATTCGCTCATGCCCATCACTCCGCAGGAATTTATCAGCAAATGGAAGCGCGTGACCGCGCGCGAAAAGCAGACCTATCAGGAACACTTCCTCGATCTGTGCCAGCTTGTGGGGCATCAGACCCCGAACGATTATGACCCGACCGGCACGCGCTTTGCTTTTGAAATGGGCGCGGCAAAAACCAGCGGCGGACAAGGCTGGGCAGATGTGGCGAAACTCGGCTTTTTTGGTTGGGAGTATAAGGGCAAGGATGCAGACCTGGATAAAGCGTATGAACAGCTTCTCCGTTATCGTGATGCGCTTCAGAATCCGCCCGTGCTTGTGGTCTCCGATATAAACCTGATCGTCATCCGAACCAATTACACCAACCTGCCCACGCGGACGTATAAGCTGGCGTTGGATGACCTGCTGAACCCTGAAAGCATTGACCTTCTGAAGAAGGTTTTTACCCGCCCCGAAGACCTGAAACCCAAAGAGACCATCGAAAGCGTAACCCGCGAGGCAGCCGAGAAGTTTGCCAGGCTGGCAAAGAACCTGCGCGAGTACGGTGAGACGCCGCAAGATGTGGCGCATTTCCTCATCCGTTTGTTGTTCTGTTTGTTCGCGGAAGATATTGGCTTATTGCCTGAGAGACTCTTCCCGCGCCTGCTCGAACAGACCCGCCGCAACGCGGGCGATTTTCAAGAAGTGTTACGGCAACTCTTCCGCGCCATGAATACGGGCGGATATTTCGGCTCGGACAAAATTCTGCACTTCAACGGCGGGTTGTTCGACGACGACCGCGTGCTGAAAATGGACGGCGCGGACATGGACATCATCGCCGATATTGACGGGCTGGATTGGGGCGCGATCAAACCGTCTATCTTTGGGACCTTGTTCGAGCGCGGACTTGACCCCAGCAAACGTTCGCAGTTGGGCGCTCATTACACCGGCGAGGACGATATTTTGTTGATCGTGGAACCGGTGTTGATG
>CAZYLM010000151.1:0-6767 GCA_964648645.1 uncultured Anaerolinea sp. | reverse complement strand
TCCACGGTGAACTGCACTTCCGCGCCTTCGCTGCGGTCGATCCAATTCGTTTGCAAGGTCTTCACTGTGGGAGGCCAGTCGATGCCGTCAAAAACCAGAAACTCATCAGCGTACTTGGTGGACTTGAAGAACCACTGCTCCAGATCCTTTTTGATCACCGGCGTACCGCAGCGTTCGCAGTGACGGTCATCGCCCCAGACCTGTTCGCGTGCCAGGGTCGTGTTGCAGTTCGGGCAGAAATCCACTGGCGACATTTTGCGATATGCCAGTCCTTTTTTATACAGCTGAATGAAGAACCATTCTGTCCAACGGTAATACTCGGGCTCGCATGAAACGGCTTCGCGTTCCCAATCGAACATCGCGCCCATCGAGCGCAACTGCTTGCGCATGCGGATGATGTTCTCGCGCGTGCGCTTCATTGGGTGGACGCCGTCCTTGATGGCGGCATTTTCGGCAGGCAGACCGAAGGCATCGAAGCCCATCGGGAACAGCACGTTGAATCCCTTCATGCGCATGTAACGCGCGCGCGCATCCGACGGAGTCATCGCATACCAGTGCCCGATGTGCAAGTCGCCGCTGGGGTAGGGCAGCATTGTCAACGCATAATGTTTCTTCTTGCTATTATCGATCACCGAACGATAGAGCTGGTCTGCATCCCATTTCGCCTGCCATTTCTTCTCGATAATGCCGGGGTTATAGGACAGGTCCTTTGCCTTGGGTTCTTGCTTCGCCTTTACCGGGATGATGGCTTTCGGCTTCTCTGTCACTGGTGTGATGGCAGCCTTCGGCGCAGGGATGATCGCCTTGGTTATCACCGCTGCTTTCTTCGCCCGAGGCTGGCTCGCCTTCTTGATCTTTGCCTTCCCTTTCAGGGACGCTGTAGCTGAAGCTTTTGTGGTCCTCTTGACTGCGGGCTTCTTCACCTTCGCTTCCGTTGCCTTGGCAACCTTCTTAACCATTTTTTTTGTCGTTTTATTTTTTGTCTCTTTTTTCTTTTTCGTTGTAGCCATTCTTGCCTCATGAAAATAAAATTCGAATATCGGGCATCAGGTCTATTATGCGACCCAAGTTTTCAACTTGTTCCGGTACGGAGGCGCGCGGCATTCGTGGTTCGCATCGCCAATTTCTGTAACGGCAGTTGGAAACCAGCCTGCACAAGAAGGCAGGGCACCGCCTCTAACGGAATAAATTTATCTCTTGTCATACGTGCCTCCTTTCATTATTTCTGGCATTGCAAGACCCCACGCCTTAAACAGCGGGAGGTCAAACGATCGTATCGTCACCTGACCGGTGTCATCCAACCATATCGATCGGGGACGTCGCCGCGAATGATGCCGAAGAACTGGTCCTGGATCGTCTTCGTGACCTCGCCACGCGAACCGTTACCAACCTTGATCCTATCCACCGAGCGGACGGGTGTCACCTCGACCGCAGTCCCAGTGAAAAAGATCTCATCCGCCACATAGAGCATTTCACGCGGAAAAACCTCTTCGCGAACTTCGTACCCCAGGTCTCTAGCCGCTGCGATGATGTACCCACGATTGACACCCATCAAGATCGAAGCGCCCACAGGCGGTGTATAGATCACTCCGCGATGGACCACGAACACATTCTCGCCGCTGCCTTCGCTCACATGACCATTGACATCCAGGGTGATACCTTCCATGTAACCGAGGTCGCTGGCTTCCATCGTCACAAAGCCCGAGTTGACGTAATTCCCGCCGGCTTTGGACATGCCAGCGTGAGTGTTGGGTGCCATGCGTCTCCAACTGCTGACCATCACATCCACGCCCTGCTCCACGCCGTCGGAGCCCAGCAAACGCCCGAAACTGAATGCCATGATGGCAAACTCCGTGGGTGAGCCGCGCCAATCCAGGGTGATCGTCCCGGAACCTTTGTATGCCAATGGGCGGATGTAGCATGAGGTCAACCCATTGCGGCGCACAGTCTCGATGATGGCGGATGAAATTTCATCCTGCGAATAAGGCAGGTCCATGCGGATGATCTTGCACGAGTCAAACAACCGCCGGACATGAGGATGCAACCCGAGGATGGCGGTGCCGTTCTTCGTCTCGTAGGCGCGGATGCCTTCGAACACGCTTGAACCGTAATGCAGTGCATGCGTCGAAATATGCACATTTGCATCGTCCCATTTGACGAACCTGCCATTATGCCAGATCCATTCCGATTTCGGGATTGCCATCTCACACTCCTATAAAACAAAAATCCTTCATCCACATCAGGACGAAGGACGCTTGGCGCTCCGCGGTACCACCCGAATTCGTTACTTAGCCGCCGGGGCTGCGGTCCCTAGCCTGATCGTCTTGCGACCAACCGACTATTCGACCTGGAAACTCCACGACTAACCAACGCTCTTTGATCGCTATAACGGGCAAACCCGGCGCAGACTACTTGATTCACCAGCGCAGTCCCCTGCGATTTCTCTCAGGGAGTCAGGCGAGTTCGGTCTTTGAAGATATGGCATTCCTGTTCGATACCGGTGAAGGGCTTACACCTCGCTCTCCCTTCTCGCTGACAGGATGACCTACTACTCCTGATTTGACTTTTACTTCGGGCGGGATGACCCCGCCCCTACAAAATGTGGTGGACCCAGGGGGATTCGAACCCCCGACCTTCTCAATGCCATTGAGACGCGCTCCCAACTGCGCTATGGGCCCGGGTAAATGATTTTTTTCTCTGAACGTAGTGGACCTGAGGGGATTCGAACCCCTGGCCTCCTCAGTGCGATTGAGGCGCGCTCCCAACTGCGCTACAGGCCCGTCGTTCAAAAGGCGACGGCTATTCTACCTGAGGGGATGGGGAATGTCAATGAAGGTTCGTGATTACAGCGAATGGCTTACACCAGCGGCAGAAAAACCTTGAAGGTGGAACCCTGCCCCTTGCCTTCGGATTCCGCCCATATCGTCCCACCCTGCGCTTCGATAATGCCCTTGGCGATCGACAGACCGATGCCCAGCCCGCCATATTGGCGTGTGTTCGGCGGCTCGATCTGATAGAACTCCTCGAAGACCTTTTGCAATTTATCCTGGGGGATGCCAATGCCCTGATCTTTCACCCACACCTGCGCCTGCCTGCCCTGCTCCGCCACGCCGATGGTGATCTCGCTCTTCTCCGGCGAAAAACGAATGGCATTATGGAGGATATTCACAATGGCGAGAGTGGTCTTTTCGGGGTCCGCGTTCACATAGATGGGATCATCTCGAAACGCAAGGACAAGCGAAAGGTCCCGCCGGGCGGCGGTGTATTTGATCCCATCCAGGGCTGTGTTCAAAATATCCTGCACGGGGATCTTTCTCCGGTTCAAGTCCATCTCATCCATTTGCAGGAGGGTGAGGTTTTTCATCTCGTCGAGCAGGGCGCGCATTTGGGAAGCCGCTGAAAGCACGTGACTGGCATGGTCCTTTGGGTCGCCATGCATGCCATCCTGCAGAAAACCGGCGTATCCGATGATGATGCCGAGCGGCGTACGGAGCTCGTGCGAGGCAATGGCAAGGAAATTGTTCTTGATCTCATTCATCACGCGAACCTTTTCCAATGCCTGCTGCCGGGCGCGGAAAAGGCGGGCGTTATTAATCGCGATGGCGGCATGGGCGGCAATGACGGAAAGCACGGTCGCGTCGCTTTCCTTGAACCCACCCTGCTTCTTGTTGACGGCCTCGAGGACACCCATGGTCTGTTCCTTAATATGCATGGGCACGCCGAGCAGGCTGCGGGTCTTGAACTTGATGTGCGTGGAGACGAGGGAGTAGTGACGCGGGTCGTGCGAGACGTCATTGAGGATGAGCGGCTGGTTGGTGCGGAAGATCGTGCCGGCCAGACTTCCGTCGATGGGCACAGGAATCTCCGCCAATTTGGCAGGGTCTGAACCGGTGGCGGCAGCGAAGAACAGGCGTGGATTTTTTTCGTCGTAGAGAAGGATCGAGGCGGCTTCGCAATCCAAAGCTTCGGCGGCAGTGGCGGTGACCAGCTGGAGCAGTTCATCCAGATCGAGCGTCGAATTCAACTGGACGCTCAAGTCGACGAGTCGGAGAAGAAGTTTCTCCTTGCCTTCGAGATGTTTCAAAGCGCCAGTATTTGCTAATGACGGCATGGGTATAGTGTACAGTCTTTCGTGTGGGAAATCAAGGAGACCCTGTTTTCATTCCCAACAATTACGTTTGGAATCTGCTCCCTAGAAGAACTCAACCACGCGGTCGTTTCGATCGAGCATGGCGATCGCACCCGAAGAATGGTCGTAGACCGCGCTGACCGATGTTCCCGGCGGGAATTTCGACTGATCGAGATAACGAGCCTTCACTTCGGTACTGGCACGGATGACTTCGCCTTCATAATCCACCTCGAGGTCGAAGCGATAGACCGGGACCGTATTATGCTTGGACCCTTCAGCACCCATGTAGGAAACCTTGACGATCCGCGCAACGACCTTTCTGCCCTGCGTGGCGGCAAGCCGCTTCAGACGCCAACTGACCACGGAAGCCCCGAACAGCCCGCCAAAGGTCAGCGCCACCAGGCAGAGGATGGGGACCACGGACACGGTGGCAGCCAACGCCAATATATTTTCATCGATCTTATCCATGAAAAATGTGCCAAATGAAACGATGAATACGATAACCATCAACAAGCTAAATGCGCCCCAGCCGACCACACGGAGAATAGTGGGAAGTTTGCTCATCTAAATGCTCCTCGCCTTAAACATATCGAATGATCATATCGTTTTCATCCAAACAGGTCATCGTTCCCGTTGAAGGATCGTACTTGGCACTGACCTTCGTCCCAACGGGATATATTGATTCGTCGAATGAGCCTGTCTGCCCGTATTCAAGGGTGCTGAGGCGCGCCGTTTTGCCTTCATGTTCGATCTCAAAGTCGAAACGCACCTGCGCCGTTCGAAACGCCTTCTGCCCTTCGTAATACAAAACATTTACGTTCACGATCTTGGCAGCGACCTTCGTCCCCCGTGCGTGCGCGATCCTTTTCGTCCATGCGCGTGAACGATGGTCGAGATTCGACACGGTAAGCAAAATGATAATAAGTAGAAGCATGGCAACGACCAGGGCCTGTGCCGTCGACAGGGTGCTCCCCACCCAATTCAGCACGTAGGCACCCAATACCGGGATGGACAAAACCACCTTGAACAGGGCATTGCCAATGAAAACGCCGATGGGGAAGATAAAGCCAGCGATAAAGATGAATACAAACACACCGCGTTGAAGATAATTCAGGAAAATAGGAAGCCTGTACATCCGCGTCTCCTTTTCTAAATTATACTAAAACACTCCGGTTTACTTTAAGTGAACACAGAGGCATTGAATGATATTTTTCACTTGACCCAGCCCCCGTCCCGTCCTACAATTCAACTGTCTGACAAATTAGATACTAAAATTCATGTCACTCTGAGGGAGCATTCCGGCGACCGAAGAGTCTCCCAAAAATCGGAGATGCTTCGCTTCCGCTCAGCATGACAAATTCAAGGAGATTTCAAATGTCCGATTTTTTATTCCGTGGTTCGCTTGAAGAGCTCGACCCCGCCGTTTACGACCTGACCCAGCTCGAAGCCGAACGACAATACCGCAAGCTCATCATGATTCCCAGCGAGTCGACTGCGCCGATGGCGGTGCGCGAGGCGTTGATGTCTGCCTTTCAGAACATTTATGCCGAAGGCTACCCGGAGGAAGCGTCACGTTGGATGAGCGAGGAGGAAATCCTTGACCACCCAATGCGGCTGGCGGAATATCGCCGCAATGGTGACCCGCGCTACTACAAAGGCGTGGAATATGCGGACACAGTTGAAGCGCTCGCCCGCCGACGCGCCGCCGAAGCCTTCGCCGCGAATGGTTTCACCGCTGATCAAATTTATGTCAACGTGCAGGCTCTTTCGGGTGGACCTGCCAACAACGCGGTCTATCAAGCGTTGCTGAACATCGGCGATACCGTGATGGGACTCGACCTGCTGCATGGCGGTCATCTCTCGCACGGTTCACCGGTCAACCGCAGTGGGAAATGGTTCAAGGCAGTTCACTACTCTGTCGATGCAAATGAAAAACTCGATTACGAAGCCATCCGTCAACTGGCGTTGGAGAACAAGCCCAAACTGTTGATCGCTGGCTATTCCTCTTATTCATGGGTTCCTGATTGGAAGAAGTTCCGCGAAATTGCGGATGAAGTCGGCGCGTACCTGCTGACCGATATTTCGCACATCGGTGGTCTGGTCGCGGGTGGAGTTGTTCCCTCGCCCATCGGCATCGCGGATGTGGTCATGTCTACGACTCACAAGTCGCTGGATGGTCCACGCGGCGCGGTGCTGATGACCACCAAAGCCGACATCGCCAAGAAGCTCGATAAAGCCGTCTTCCCCGGCGAGCAGGGCGGACCGCACGTCAATGTGTTTGCGGCGCTTTCGTTGACGTTCAAGCTGGCAAAGACGAAAGAATTCAAGAAATTGCAGGCGCAAACCATTAAGAACGCGGTGGCTATGGCTGATCAATTCACCAAACGCGGACTGCGCGTTCCGTTCGGCGGCACGAACTGTCACATGCTGAATGTGGATTGCTCCTCCGTCATCGGCGAAGATGGCACGAAACTGAGCGGCGATCAGGCGGCTCGCATTCTGGATATTGTCGGCGTGGTCGTCAATCGCAATACCATCCCCGGTGACAAGAGCGCGGCGGCGCCTTCGGGTATCCGCCTCGGCACACCGTGGATCACCCAGCGCGGATTCAACGAGAAGCAGTCGCGCCAACTGGCAG
>CAZYLM010000150.1:0-6771 GCA_964648645.1 uncultured Anaerolinea sp. | reverse complement strand
GCAGTTGATAAAGCTGAGCAAGACCAAATGTATCTGCGCGGTCGACGATGAGGGTATTGGCGTTGGGGATGTCCAAGCCCGATTCAATGATCGTGGTGGAAAGCAGGATATCTATTTCAGCATTACTAAAGCGATGCATGACCTGCGAGAGTTGATTCTCCGCCATCTGCCCATGGCCAATATCGATGCGCGCTTCGGGGACAAGTTTTTCGAGGTGCGCCTTCATAGCTTCGATCGTCTGCACGCGGTTATGGACGTAGAAGATCTGCCCGCCGCGTTCCAACTCACGCAGGACCGCCTGCCGAACCAGACGTGACGAGTAGGGACCAACATGGGTCACAATAGGCAGGCGTTCCTCGGGCGGTGTATTGAGGTTGGAGATATCGCGGACTCCGGTCAATGCCATATAGAGCGTGCGAGGAATCGGCGTAGCGGTCAGGGTCAACACATCCACTTCAGTACGCAGTTTCTTGAGGTGCTCCTTGTGAGTCACTCCAAAGCGCTGTTCTTCGTCAATGACGACCAAGCCTAAATCTTTGAAAATGACATCGGCGGAGATGAGGCGATGTGTTCCGATAACGATGTCTAATTCGCCGCTGGCAAGCTGATGGAGAATCTCCGCCTGCTCGCGAGAAGTCCGGAAGCGTGAAAGCATCTCCACTTTGACGGGGAAAGCAGCCAGGCGCTGGGAGAATGTCTCGAAGTGCTGTTGCGCCAACACAGTGGTCGGCACAAGCACTGCCGCCTGCTTGCCACCCATCACCGCTTTGAATGCAGCTCGCAAAGCAACTTCGGTCTTGCCATAACCCACATCCCCGCATAACAAACGGTCCATCGGGCGCGGGCGCTCCATATCACGCTTGATATCCATGATGGCGCGTTTCTGGTCTTCGGTCTCGACATATGGAAAGCTATCTTCCAATTCTTTTTGCCACTGAGTATCCGCCGCAAATTCAAACCCTTGCACCACCTGACGACGCGCATACAAATCGAGCAGATCTTCAGCGACTTTTTGTACCGCCTCTTTGACTCGCGACTTCGTCTCCGCCCATGCCTGCCCGCCGAGGTTATCCAGCGAGGGTTTGCCGCCATCCGCGCCAACATATCGCGTGAGACGGTCTGCCTGATGTACAGGAACGTAGAGAATGTCACCCCGCTCATACTCAACTGTGAGGTACTCGCGTTCATGCCCATCCAGCTGGCGCTGGATCAACCCTGCAAAGCGCCCGATACCATGATCGACATGCACCACATAATCACCAACTTGCAGGTCGGCGTATAGAGACTCAGGTGTGTCGGCAGTCTGACGTTGACGTGTGCGGGGTTGAGGGCGTTCCCAGCCGAAGACCTCAGAGTCGGTAATTAAGTGAAAAGTGTTCAGCGAGTCAGCCCCCAGAGTAAAACCTTCAGACAAAGAGGCTTCAATGAACTCCAGGTTTTCAGGGTTTGAATCAGGATGATGCTCGTTCCACAACTCGTTCAACCGCTTCGCCTGACGCGAGATGATGAACACCTCCTGGCCTTTTTCGACAATGGGGGTTAGGTAATCGATAAACGGCTTCAACCTCCCGCCAAAGCGCTCGTCATGACCGAAACGTGAGGCAACTCCATTCTCTACATCAGCGTCGACGGAGTGCCCAAACTCGAGCCGGGCAAAATCATCCAACGAATCATTCAATTCCGACCACGGCAGGTACGGTACTGGAAAATCCGCTGAAAGAGTGCCTTCTTTTATGCATTCCTGCCGAAACTTGAGCGCCTGCTCCTCCACTTCATTCGCCATGACATCGATCAGATTGAGATCATCGACCAATATCATAGTCTTCTGCGGAAGATAATCCAATAGCGACGCAGGCTGTTGATGAAGTAATGGAATATGAAACTCGGAAAGCTGGGCGTCGCTCTCGGTCACATCGGCAAGGAATTCGCGTGCAGGCGTAATCAAAATCGACTCAAGCTTTTCGAGAGTCCGCTGGGTGGCTGGGTCAAAACTACGGATGGTTTCGATCTCATCGCCAAAAAAATCGAGACGCACTGGATTCAGGTCGGTCGGCGCCCACACATCGAGGATGCCTCCGCGCCCGGAGAATTGACCCGGTTCGAGGACAGTGTTCACACGCTGATACCCGATCCTCGCCCACTCGCGCATCAGGGCGTCGGGCTGACTGGTCTGGTTGACTGTGAGTTTTTTACACGCCTTGAGGAATTCGCGTCGTGGCAGTGTGCGCGTCATCAAGGAGCGGACCGAGGTTACGATAACGGGCGGCGCTTCAGGCTTGGCGGTAAATGGCAAATGGAAAGTGGAAAGTGTTGTTAGTGTTTGAAGTCTTTCGCGACGTGTGGTCACACCCCAGGCGGCGTCTTCGTAAAATAGCGGATTTGGCTCCGCAAATAAATACCGCGGAGTCTTGACCCAGAATCCCAGCTCATCGAACATCGCCAATGCATGGTCAGCGCGGTCTGTAATGAAAAGGACAAGCTGGTTCATGTCCGCATGGATGGCAGCAAGCATGGGCAAACGAGCCGCGCGCGGTAATCCAAACCCTGGAATCGATTTACGTTCGCCGAGGTCGGCGATCATCGATTTATATTGCGGGAGTTCGCGCAGAGAGTTGAGGATCGAAAGCATAAGAAAACGGGAAAGAAAGGCGATCTACGCTTTACGCATCACGCAGCACTTTTCATTCCACCGCCCCGTTAAATTTATTCATCGCCGCATTCAATCCGCGGAGAACGAATTCAAGAGCGGCATCAGAGGCACGAGCCAGGATCTCTGGTAAGATTTTTTGTTCATCCTTTGAGAAGTCTTGCAAGACGTAATCCTTTGGCTCCATACGTCCTGGCGGACGGCCAATGCCAAGACGAAGACGCGGGAAATCTTTCGTGCCAAGCAGTTCGATGGTATTCGCCATGCCGCGCTGACCTCCAGGTCCACCTGTGGGACGGATTCGAATCGTACCGAAAGGGATGTCCAGATCGTCATGTGCCACGATCAAATTTTCAAGAGGGATTTTGTAGAAGTGAAGCAATCCCTGCACAGATTGCCCGGAGAGATTCATATATGTTTGCGGCTTGGCAAGTATAAGTTTGTGTTCCTCGAACAAACCCGAGGTGACAATGGCTTTAGACTGCACTTTCATTCCCCGAGCGCCAATCCGGTCAGCGAGGTGGTCGATCAACATAAAGCCGATATTGTGGCGGGTGTCTTTGTATTCACGCCCGGGGTTGCCGAGTCCAATAATAAGGTAGGGGTCTTGGATCATGGGAGGTTCCAACTGTGAAAAGAGGTTAGATGCAGTTCAATTGAAGAGAGTGACTTTTAGGATTTACGAATACGAAGGAGAATCGAGAATAGCGCAAAGAGGAGCAGGGCTGCCAGAACACTTTGCCAGAAGATGCGGTAAATTGAAGAGGTGCTCAACGACGCAGGGTTATCTGGCAGCGGGGTGGCGTCAGAATAGACAACTTTATACGTAGGTGTCATCTCCACTACAACTCCCTGCGCCGGGTCAAGCGGCTGGAAGTTGAAATCTGCAAGAGTGGGCGGCTGCGTGGCAGTGGGAAGCGGTTCGTTGTTACGGATTTTCACATCCTCGACCAAGGCATCTAACGTTGAACCATCCTTGAGGAAAACTCTCAACCGCAATGTGTAGTCGCCATCTGTAACTGCTGTCGTATCCCAGGATGCGATCGCTGGGACCGTAACCGGCTGGGAAAAGGTTTGGATGGGGAACCAGCCTGAGGCAGGGTCTGATGCGGAAAAGGAATAGGTAAATGCCAGCTCCGCAGACGAAAAATCGAGGGCGTCCATCTTCCCTTGAATCTCGATCAAACCGCGCACTTCAGCCCCCGGTTGCGGAGCCGTAAGAATGACTTGCGAATCCTGAAGGAACAAGACAAGAAACAGAAGGAATGCGCGCATGGCAATCGTTAAGTTTAACATGAAGGACAGGTGTGGTCAAATTTTCTCTTTATTGGAAAGGATTGGGGTGTTGTTGATATGTGCGGGCAATTCTCGATTGAAGATTTTTCTGGTAAACTCTAACCGTTCAATCATCCCTTAGGAGAGCAATTTATGGCACCATCACGCGCTGAACAACTCGTGGAACGACTCCGCACCATGCAAGCTGCCGCTCCCGATATCGAAGCTTCCGCCATCGTCTCGGTGGATGGTTTGATCATGGCGTCCGCCCTTCAACAAGGCGTGGAAGAGGATAGAGTCTCGGCGATGTCGGCTGCGATGTTGAGTCTGGGCGAGCGCATCTCCGGCGAATTGGGGCGCGGAGGGCTGGAACAGGTTTACATCAAAGGCGATAAGGGATCGATCGTCCTGACTGCCATTGGTGAGGAAGCAGTATTGACTGCCATGGCACGTCAGGAAGCGAAGCTCGGCATGGTATTCCTCGAAATGCGGCGAGCCGCCGAGGACCTGGTAAAACTGGTCGGATGAAACGTAAACAGCACTTTCGAATGCGATAAAACGAACCCCGAATGGGGAGGGCAGAACGCCCTCCCCATTCTCTTTGTAATTTATGTCATTGCAAAGCTCTTCCGGGCAGCGCAATGATGAGGAGACAAGCATGACAACTAAATATCTATTTTTCACCGGTGGTGTGGTCTCGTCCGTTGGCAAGGGCGTTACCGCAGCTGCAATGGGCTTATTGTTGAAAGAACGCGGATTCAAAGTAGCAGTTCAAAAACTTGACCCATATATCAATGTGGATCCCGGGACGATGTCTCCGTATCAGCACGGCGAGGTTTATGTACTCGACGACGGCGCCGAGACCGACCTCGATCTGGGCCACTACGAGCGGTTTATTGATATCCGCCTGAGCCGGGTCAGTAATTTCACCACCGGGCAAGTGTATGCTGAGATCATCTCAAAGGAAAGACGGGGCGATTACCTCGGCGGGACGATCCAGGTCATTCCGCATATTACGAACGAGATAAAACGCCGCATCGGGCTGGTGGAAAAAGAAACTGGCGCAGAAGTGGTCATTCTCGAGGTTGGTGGCACCGTAGGAGACATCGAGTCACAACCCTTCCTCGAAGCGCTGAGACAGTTACGAAACGAAGTTGGGCGCGAAAACTGTCTCTTTATCCACGTGACCTGGCTGCCCACCATCGGGGCAACTGGCGAGATCAAAACCAAACCCACCCAGCATTCAGTGGCAGCTTTACGTTCCATTGGCATTTCTCCCAACATCATTATTGCGCGCGCTGATCAGGATATCGATCGCAGCCTGTGTGACAAGATCGCACTGTTTTGCGATGTGGAAAAAGACGCCGTCATTCCAATGAAGACGGCCAGCGTTCTCTACGAAGTTCCCTTGCTTTTGGATGAACTCGGCGTCGGCGAATTGATCGTGAACAAACTGGGATTGAAACCCACACACAAACCCGATATGCGCCCGTGGAAAAAACTGGTCGAAAACGTAAAAAAGGAAAAACCCTCTGTTACTGTGGCCCTGGTCGGGAAATACGTAGAACTGCAAGATGCTTACATGTCGGTCCGGGAAGCGTTGAAACACGCGGCGCTTGCCAACGAAGTGGAGCTTGAAATCAACTGGGTACATTCGGCAGATCTCGAGAAGGATAAAGGCTGGGAAGTCGTTAAAAATGCCGATGCTGTGCTGGTGCCAGGCGGATTTGGTTCGCGCGGTGTGGAGGGAAAAGTCCTTGCGGCTCGTTACGCCCGCGAGAACAACGTCCCTTATCTCGGGTTATGCCTGGGCATGCAGACCATGTGCATCGAGTTCGCCCGCAACGTGCTTGAACACGAGGATGCAAACTCATCTGAGTTCGACCGCAGTACGGAATATCCTATCATCGACCTGATGGTGGATCAGCGTTCCATCACAGACATGGGCGGGACAATGCGGCTCGGACTTTACCCGTGTCTGCTCCAACCAGGGACGAAGGCTGCAGCAGCCTATACGGAGTCGAGCGTAGAAGAACGGCACCGCCACCGCTTCGAATTCAACAACGCATACCGCGACGAGTTCAAAAAAAATGGCATGGTCTTTTCTGGGTTATCACCTGATGGTCGCCTGGTCGAGATCGTCGAATTAAAAGATCACCCGTACATGGTTGCCAGCCAATTTCACCCTGAATTCCTTTCACGTCCGATGAAACCACATCCCCTTTTCACCGGGTTATTGAAGGCAGCGAAAGAAAGGGTCAAAGCCGGAAACAAAGGATAAAGTTATATAAAATACGATTCGCCTCGAAGGCACTATCTGGCACATACCCTTCGAGGCGAATCGTTTAAATGCTGGTCAATACCTTATTTCAAGTTGAAGATCATGGCACGATGATGGTGACAGATAACGTCACACCAAAAGGATTTCCCCCCGCATCCGCCATCCTCCACGAGCCGGTATACGTCCCATCACTATTAGGCGCAGTAATGATCACAGATACCTCAGCCCATTCACCCGGCTTGACGTTCCGGCCCAGATGATTCCATGAAGAATCAAAATCCTTATCGACCACGATCGCCATTCCATAGTTATACTGCCAATCACACGAGCCTGTATTTTCCACCTTCCAGGTCTTGGTAAATTCCTCCCCTGGAGAAACCACCGTCCCGTTCGGGTAGTTTGCATCCCGCACAAAAGCGGAATTATTGCAACCAAACGCCAGAGCACCAGTATTGGGTGTGGCAGTGGGTGGTGTGCCGGTGACAGTTGGAGTTAGTGCATTACTCGGTACGCCTGTTGGAAAAACAGGTGCTAAAGTCCAGGTGGGTAGCGGAAGCGGTGTATTCGC
>CAZYLM010000149.1:2580-6899 GCA_964648645.1 uncultured Anaerolinea sp. | reverse complement strand
GTTGTAAATGGACTCGGTCTGCACGTGTTTGGTGGAGTTTTCCCACACGGCTTTGAGTTCGTGCAGTCCGCGCGCTTCGACGGGTGCATCTTGCGCGGAGACGGAAACCCAATGAAACGCAACTTCTTCGGTGGCGTCTGCAACCCGGGCTATGTCACGCACGTCTTGTAGTTCTGTGGTGCGCTTCACTCCGGTGTTGATGTCGATGATCTCCACACCACAGCCATCGGTGCCAAGGTTGACATGGTTGCCGTCGAGCGGAAGATTCTGCTGTGGGTCTCGCGCGCCGAGGATGTAGGCAGGCGGTGCCTGCTTGAGAGCATCTTCGATCAGATAAGGCTTGACCTTGACGATCTTTTTCTCGTGGTCGACGTCTGCGCCGACTTCTTCCCAGATGCGCAATGCCCGCTTCGATGGGAAGCGTACCCCAACATTCTCGATGATGTGCAGTGTCGCTTCGTGGATCTTTTGCACATCATCTTTGCTCAGTATGTCCAGTTTTAATTTTGGATCACTGATGGTCTTGATTTTTTTATGAGACATAGAGCCCTCCAGTGGCCATGCCTCTCTTCTCTCTCTGATTTGAAGTTATAAGTAATGAGTTAAAGAGTACAGAGAAACGAGGTTTTCCTCATTACTCGTTTCTCTGTACTGCCTTACGCCTTCCCAACCAACTGCTTTGCCAAAGTCACCGCGCCAACCGCATCTTCCGAGGTGCCATCGGCTTTGATCTTGGTTGCCCAGTCGCGGGTGATCGGCGCGCCGCCGACCATCACCTGGATGCGCGGACGCAGGTTTTCTTTATCCAATTCTTCGATCAGTTCACGCTGGCGGACCATTGTGGTCGTGAGCAGGGCGCTCAAACCGATGAGGTTGGCGTTGATCTCCAGGGCTTTGCCGATGATCTTGTCGGCGGGCTGATCCACGCCCATATCGGTGACTTCGAACCCCGAGGCGCTGAGCATTGTGCCGACCAGTGTCTTGCCGATCTCGTGGATATCGCCTTCGACTGTCGCAAGGACGACTCTGCCCATCGTTTCGCGGGCTGAACCAAGTTTGAGCAACTCCGGTTCGAGGACGGCAACCGCAGATTTCATCGCTTCGCCCGCCATGACCAATTCAGGCAAAAAGGCTTCGCCCGCACCGAACTGGTCGCCAATGTAGTTGACGCCCACAACGAATCCTTTTGTGATGGCGTCCAGCGGCGGGATCCCCACTTCGATGGATTTTTGGGCGAGCTCTGTTGAAACATCTGAATCCCCGTCAATGATGCTTTGCGCCATATCCTTGAATAATTTCTCGATCTCTTCTGACATAACAGCCTCCTGTGGTTATTTGGTTTTTTTAATTAAGTGCGACACGTGCTTTTCTTTTTCTCTCAATAGCCTGGCGGGGATACTGCGGTAAATTTCCAGCCATCTGCCCGATTCCATGACATGCTCCAGTGATAATTTCACCGCCAGGTCCGGGTCGTGCTTTTTGAATGCGCCAAGAATGGCGGCGTGTTCATCGTGTGTCTGCGCCACACTGCTGGTTACAAGCTCCGGTTTACGGTAGAGCGCTTCGTATAACAGCCAGTCTGGGAAGGCGTTCGCGACAATGGCGTATAACTGGATCAGCAGGCTGTTGCCCGAGGCTTCCGCAATGGCGGCGTGGAACTCACGGCTCAATTGGCGCTCCTGTGGCATTTCGCTCAATTCCACATGCCGATCCATTTCAGACATGATGGCTTCCAGTTTGGTTATTTGTTCGGGCGTGATATTCAGCGCTGTTTCGCGGGCGATCATCGCTTCGAGGAAGAGCCGCATTTCGTAGGCTTCGACGACATCCTTTGCAGACATTTCCCGGATGCGCACACCCCGATAGGGAACACGTTCGGCAATACCCTTCGCCACCAAAAGGTCGAGCGCCTCCCGCACGGGTGTCATACTTACACCCATCTGAACGGCAATATCCTCCTGGCGCAGCCAGTCGCCCGTGGCGAATCTACCCGCAATGATCTGTCTGTGCAGAGCGTCGTAGATTTCGTCCTTCAGGGGTTTATGAGCGATTTCCTTGGCAACTATTGACGCCATGATTGTATATTATATATAATCCGCTTTGTTTTCGGAAGTGACTCGTGTCACTAATTTTCCGTAGGGCATACTCTTCGTTCCGGGCTTCTGCCTGTCTTTAATGCAGGTCAATATGTGTATCTGCCGGTTTTCCGTGCCGGTTGCCGCCGGGGACGCTTTTGATATTGGGTTTTATCGATATTAATAAAACCGCCCCGAAGGTTTTCGTAAATAAGGCTGGCTTTTACCCTGAATCTTCGGGAGGGTTATTAAAGTAATGTTTCTTGCGATGGGAAATACTTTCCTGGGGGAATTTGCCGCCAAGGGTGGCCCGGCGAGGAATAATTCGTAAATAACAAAACAAAATTAAGGGAAAGAACATTCTTATGGCGAATGCTGAAATTCCAATTTTTGAATGGATGATGTGCAGCGGCTCGGATGACTGGATCATTTTTCCTCCTGATAGATCTGAGATTCGAAAATAACCATACCCGGCACGGTGGCAATTTGCGG
The DNA here is from genome assembly GCA_964648645.1 of uncultured Anaerolinea sp. Lineage (GTDB taxonomy): Bacteria > Chloroflexota > Anaerolineae > Anaerolineales > Villigracilaceae > Villigracilis. The sequence goes on along the minus strand of CAZYLM010000149.1, from coordinate 4,332 downwards.
CTTTTTAGAATCGGGAAACCGCAAATTGTCACTGTGGGAGTTATGGTTTTCGGCGCTCAAACTTGAAACAAATAGGTCAGAAGGGAGAAGTACCTACCGGTTATGACCCGATTACCTGCCTTACGCAGTGTCATGCTGAGTGGCTCAAGGTGTCACTCAGCATCTGGACCATTCACTGGCGCTCACATCGTCCCGATGCCCATCGGGAGGTAGACATTTTCGAGGACGAAAATGAATAATCGCGTAAAGTGAGCTGATTGGCTTGTTTGGCGCTAGGGAATCTGAAGATTGATAATAACCGGCAAATGGTCTGAGATATGCAGGGTATCATCCGATCGAACATAATGTTCGCCGATCTCCAGCCTGTCTGAAAGGAAGAAATAGTCGAGCGTCCGGTCGGGCCCCGTAATGGACGGGTCGTTGGGCCAGCGCGTGAGCCATTCTTCGAAGTCGGGACCATTGGTCTCCTCTGTCGTAGGCACGACTCGATATTTATCGGTCAGGAATTTGATCTCGCTCTCTGGGTTGTAATATTTTTGTTGTTCAGGAGCGAGGCGTTGGTATGCGGCATCGTCATAAGGTAACAGGTTGAAGTCTCCGCCCAGGACCCAGGGAATCCCTGCTGAGTCGAGTCCGCTCACCACTTTATCGATCTCAGAGAGCTGGGTATTTTTTGCGTCCGTGCCCGGCACATAAAGATCGAGGTGGAGGGTCAATGCCGCAAATTGACCACCATCTGATGTAGGCATGACCGCTTTCAGGATCGCTGGCTGGATCTTGAACTGGTTTTCAAGGAAGCTCTTGTTGGCAGTGGTTAACTGGATGCGTTCCGCATCGCTGATTTTATATTTGGAGAGGATGGCAACCTTCCAGCCCACACTCCCGTGGATTCTTGGATGAGGCACGTAAATCGATTTCCAATCAAAGACTGATGTGTAACATGGGTATTCGGGCAGCATCCCGGTCAGACGCGTCATTTGATCTTCGTAATAGGTCCGTTCTGCACCATCGTCGATCTCCTGGATGAAGATAATATCCGGGTTCTCTGCCTTGATGACCCGCACAGACTCCTCGAACGTGGCGGTGATGTCTTCTTGAGATGGCTTTTCGTCCGGACCATCGTTGTTGGGGAGGTCGCTCCAGAAAACATAATTTTTGGAAGACATGGTTTGCACGTTCCAAGTCAACACTTTGATATCCTGTCCGGAATTAAGTGTTGGAGCGCTTTCGGGGCATGACACATCCGCTTTTTCCACAGGTCTGGGGTGATAATTTCCAAAGATAAGAAAACCACCGGCAGATAAGACGAGGCAAGCGACGAGGATTGCAAAAAAAGCTCCACAGCCTGCAATTGCTTTTTTAAAGAAGTTATTCATTTTTTCCTCTCTTTCCTTTAATTGATTTTGCTGAGATTGATGTCAATGACATTCAACAGGAACGCATCGAGCGCCTGGCTGGTGCTTTGATAAATGGTTTGGGGAGTTTCTCCAACTAACACACCGAGCGTTACGCTCGACCAATACATTAAGTTGCCGCGCACCAGAATCAAATCGAAAACAGCATGACCATTCGGATGATCGCCTGCATATAGAACATACTCACCGTCCAATTTCAGGTTTGTATTAACCGGTTGCGACCCGGCGAATAATCGCCCATCATTGAACATCGAATCCGTTACAGATTTGAGGGATGCGCCTTCAACAACCTTGAAAATACAGTTCAATCCCTCGTTGGGAGTGGCGCTCCAACTGG
>CAZYLM010000149.1:0-2480 GCA_964648645.1 uncultured Anaerolinea sp. | reverse complement strand
TTATTCATGAAATCATATAAGACGCTCATTTGAAAAAACTGCCAAAAGCCGCCAAATTTTATGGGTTGGTACCTAAGTACTATCGGACGCTCAAAGAATAAGTTGTTTGGTATTTCCCCGGCAAGACCTCTCCTGACTCACTCGGAGAACTTTCCCTGGATGCTGAATTTCTCGATGATCCAACGTGTGGCTCCCTGCAGGGCAATTCGCCGGGTGCGGTTGAATGTGCCCTCTGAAATGTACAATTTCGCCATTACATCACGGTTTCGCTCGCCTTCCAGGTAGGCATCGTGCAGAATGATATGGGCATACCATGCGCGTGGAATGATATCCACGGGTCGGGTTGTACCGGGGCGTAATGCATCCACTGCCTGCCGGAGAATTTCCTGCAGGCGCTTGCCGCGTTCCACCTGTGTTCCTGCCTTAACATCGGTGATATCCGCCAATGGCGACTGTCCCAATGCCAGAAAGTTTGGAAATTTTCGCAACGCATCTTCCACGAGCGGGGTCAGGTCGTTTTCCGATAGATTGGAAACCGACTGCATCATGTTTGCGGCTGCCGAGTTTAATTGCGAGACCCCATTTTCTTCGCTGGCGCCTGTGGATAGATTTTCTGCGGCAAGATTTGCCAGAGACACAATCACGCCAACATGACTTGCAAATTCATTCAATAACTCCAGGTCACCGCTTGAAAATTCCATTTTGACTTGTGAAGAACCGATGCCTGCCAGGGCAATTTGTCTTTGCCCTTCAAGTATGGATGTGATCCACACGATGTTGGGAATCCTGCCCTCAGACCGATAGTGTCCCTCGTCTTCCCTCGCTTCGAGAAAAAGTTCGCTTCCGACTTCGACCGAGTTTTTGGCTGCGAGAACCTGCATTTTTCCCTGTGCCTGAACCGCCACCACTCCGCTTGAAGTGTTCAAAACCTTGCAAAGCAGGTCGAGGCCATCTTGCAGCATTTTTTGTAATTTATCCCCATCGGCACTGCCCACTGTGCGTAATTTGCGCCGGAACTCTTCCTTCTCCCGGCTTCGGCGTCGGTCTATCATCTCGCGGATAAAGTCGTATAGCCCGAGGGTGGTGATAAGCAATATTGACAGGTTTCCCATCTCCGAAATTTGGATTCCCCCTTGTACGCTGATGATCCCGAATAAAGCTGTGATAAGAGTTACGAAAAGAAGGGTCAATGGAAATTCTTGTAATATCGTGCGCCTTTCCAACATGCTTTGATGCCTCGCCACGGCTATTCCCATGAAAAAAATCCCGGCAAAGAACAGCCCATCCTGAACGATGCGCGGCATGATCTGAGGATTGATCGCCTCTGCGATACCCTTGTAGATTGTGGTTAATAAGGGGAAGGTGGAGGCGAGAAAAATATAAGTGCTGTCGGTTGTTCCCCGGATTTTTCTGTTATTCCACCCGATTGCAGCCAGGCTGATCGAAACGATCGCGAGCGTACCGCCATAAATATCATACGTCACTCCCCTGCGCATCGGCGCAATATATGCAGTTGAAGGTGTCGTTTCAAACGCATTCTGTGTTAGCAATAATGAGATGATCGATGCGGCGCAAAGTAAATAGACTGCGCGCTCAAGCCAGCGAAGCGCAGATTTGCGGTTGACGGGGAGTAGACCAAAATTTGCGCTAAACCAGCACCCCATACCGATCACCAACAGGGTTGCCCGCAGCGGGGCGAAATTGGGTATGGGATGGAAGTGATTGTTGAAAGCGCCCAGGAAATATACGGAAAGCGCCATCAGCGAAAGTGCGATACGAGCTGTGATGCGGTTTGGATACCCGCGGGTGAAAAGGTAGAACCCAAACCACAAACTTGCACCAAGTTCAATAAGATTGGCAGTAATGGTTGATATTAATAACATGGTTCCCGGACCATTTTATTTTAACAGAATCGACGCCAAAGATTCTTATTTGCAAGTCACCTTTAATCTTTCGATGAATGAATGCGCTCCTCAAATTCTGGCGATGTGTGAAATAATTTCTTTTGTATAATAAATCACTTGCATAAGTTGCCACAGAGCACACTGGGACCTTTGAGGGAAGGCTTTTAAGCCTCATTTTTTCTGTGAACTCTGTGGCAATTGATACTTTTGCAGAGGACTAATCTTACAATGCAAAGAAATCACCTTGTCCCTTTCATGGAAATCCGCCGCGAGCAGACGGTGGTCAACTCGCGCTTCATTGCCACACTCGCGCCTGCCTTTTCCATTGATGAAGCACGCGCCTTTATGAAGCGCATCCGGGCGGAATTTGCGGATGCAAGCCATAATGTGCCGGTATATATCATCGGTGGTGGAAACACAGTGACTGAATATTTTTCCGATGATGGCGAACCGAGTGGCACATCTGGCAAACCTGCGCTGGCTGTACTGCGCGGCAGCGGACTCGGCGATGCGGTTCTGGTGATCACCCGTTACTTTGGCGGGACGTTGCTTGGGACTGGTGGACTCGTCAAAGCG
>CAZYLM010000148.1:0-6917 GCA_964648645.1 uncultured Anaerolinea sp. | reverse complement strand
ACCAACGCCGAGATCAAAATTGTCTTTTTCATTTTTTCTCCTTTTCTTTTCGAACCTACAACCTCAGTGTAGCCCCGACAGGTAAAGGTTCTGTAAAGAAAAGGCAATAGTTGGATGAAGAACACCGCGGCTCCGGCAGCCTTGACTCCCAGCGAATAATCTGTATAATCACTCTTGTGACTATTTTTACTTTTTTAGTCACAAGAGGACACCATGCCAAAAGCTTTTACCGAAACTGAAAAAGAGACCATCCGTGCTCAGATGCAAGAGAAGGGTAAAAACCTCTTTGAAAAGCACGGATTAAGGAAGACCAGCGTTGACGAACTGACGGAAGCGGTGGGGATTTCCAAAGGTGCCTTCTATCTATTTTATGAATCCAAGGAAGAATTGTTCATGGAAATCCTCGAAGGCTTCGAACGGGAGATCCAGACTTCGATCCTTAATTATGCTACTTACCCCAAGGCAGATGCCCACAAGAATGTCAGCGAGGTGCTAAAAAGCTTCCTGCTCACATGGGATAACTATCCCCTGCTTAAAAACCTCAGCCAGGCGGATTTCGACTATCTGGTTCGTAAACTCCCCACCGAGCGTGTGATGCAGCACGCCAACAGCGACGAAGAGTTTACAAATCAACTCATCAAGAAAATAAAAAGCGACGGTATTCCGGTCAAAGGGTCACCACGGGTCATCGGCAACCTGATCAAAAGCCTGTTCTTCCTCAGCCTGCACCGGGAGGACATGGGAGATGCCGCGTATACTGAAACGATTCACGTATTGATCGACCTCGTATCAGGTCATATTGTCGGAGAACGAAAATGAACTACGCAATTGAAACGCACGACCTATCGAAAGACTATGGAACATTCCGCGCGTTGAACAAGGTAAACCTCAATGTGCGATACGGTGAGATCTACGGCTTCCTCGGGTTGAACGGCGCGGGCAAGACCACCACCATTCGAACGTTGTTGGGGATGATCCATCCCAGTGGGGGAACATCAAAATTACTGGGACAGGTAATCAGCCGGGGTGGAGGCGGTCCCTGGGCGAAGGTTGGGCACATGGTCGAGAGTCCGTCTGCATATCCAGACCTGACCGTGCGCGAGAATCTGGATATCGCAAGACGGATGCATGGAAAAGCCAGATCTGTAGTGGACAATGTCATCGCCCGCCTCTCGCTCGCCTCTTACGCGGACCGGAAAGCGGGCACGCTTTCAAGCGGCAATTTCCAACGCCTTGGGCTGGCTCGCGCCTTGCTGCATGGACCCGAGTTGTTGATCCTGGACGAACCCTCCAATGCGCTCGACCCGGCCGGGATCGTGGAAATTCGAGAACTGCTTATATCGCTGGCGCGCGAACACGGCACGACGGTTTTCATGTCCAGCCATATTCTCGCGGAGGTGGAATTGCTTGCAGACCGCATCGGCATCATCCACAAAGGCAACATGGTCGAAGAACTTGATGCAGCGAGACTCGAACAACTACGTGCCAAACAATTGATCATAGAAGCCCGTGATCTAAAAAAGGCATACAATGCGCTGACTGACTTTGAAAATGTATCGATTAACGAAAGCATTACCATCAAAGACAAACGCGCGGTCGAAGCCCCCGATGATGTTGCGATACTACTTGTAAATGCGGGCGCTCCCCCAACTCATTTAGCGGTCAAGCAGGAAAACCTGGAAGAATATTTTTTGAGATTAACGAATTGAGGCGAGAATGAAAAACTTTAGATCCGCTCTTTGGGCAGAGACATTAAAAATGCGCCGGTCACGGGTACCGTTCTTTATTACGCTTGGATTTTCAATCGCGCCGCTGATTGGCGGATTGTTCATGGTCATTTTGAAGGATCCGGAAGCCGCAAAAGAGATGGGGTTGATTGGAACAAAAGCCCAGTTGACCGCTGGCTCAGCAGATTGGACAACCTTTTTCAGCATTCTCAACCAGGCAGTTGCGGTCGGCGGTGCGATCCTGTTCGCCATTCTTACCGGATGGGTCTTCGGGCGCGAATATTCCGACCGGACGGCAAAGGAGCTTCTAGCGTTACCCGTCTCGCGGACAGCGATCATCACCGCGAAGTTCAGCATTCTTGCCGCAGCCGCACTCGTCATGAGCGTTTGGATATTGATGCTGGGTTTACTGGTCGGTTATCTAGTGGATATCCCCGGCTATTCTGTTGGGTTACTGCGATCTTCCATTGTGGATGTGCTCGGCACTTCCATCTTGACGATCCTATTGCTGCCATTCGTCGCGTTTGTCGCCAGCTTCGGCAAGGGATATTTGCCGGCATTTGGATGGGCAGTATTCACAGTTGCGATTGCACAGGTCGCAGCAGTGACAGGCTGGGGCGACTGGGTACCCTGGTCTGTCCCTGCACTCTTTAGCGGAGCGGCGGGTCCACGGGTGGAGATGCTGGGGATGCACAGTTATTTTTCCGTATTCAGCGCCAGCGGAATTGGCTTGTTCAACACCTTCCGGTGGTGGCTGTTCGCAGACCAGTCAAAGTGATATAAATTGACAAGGGATCAGATCCCGGCGTTGCTCAATATCGCGGATACTTCTGAAAGAAGGGTCGTCAGGGTGGGGTGTTCCACCTCGAAGCGTTCGACCGCTTTCTGCATCCTCCCGACGATAGAGGGTGTTTCTACTTCCGATTTCTTCAAAAGCGCCTGAACATCCTCTTCCAGTTCCTGCAGAAGTTTTAGGCTATCCTCGTCGAGATTCTCCGCCTTTTGGAGCTCGGCATGGACTTGTTCCAAGAGTTCGTCAAGTTTGTCGTTCATGGATGGCTCCTTTCCAGACTGGAAGTCTTTTTTCTTTAATTGTACATCCAAAATATGAATGGTACCCGGCAATACTCATTGCAAACCATAAATCACCGCGGGGGATTTTGTCCATACCCAGACGAGATGTTCGCCCACAATTGAGATCCGGTCGAACATGATCGCACGGTCGTATCCCAAGGCGCGTTTCCATGCGCCCTCGCGCCGGCCGGCGTCACAGCCTGCAAAGTAGATGAACTGTAACTGATCCCCAGCCAGCCCTGGCGGGACGTTCTCCGGTCTGTACTCGACATATGGTTGAAAAGAGAAGGTCAGGCTCCCAGGAGTCGCCCCGCCGTGAGAAGCTACAAAGATGAATTTCCCGTTCCGGACTGCCCTGCGAAAGTTTTCCTCAGAAAGTGGCAGGACGGCAACACGATCTGAGCCGAATTTATCCGTACCAGATAAAACCACCGGGTAAAAAGCTAGAGCGACCATCCAGCCAGGCGGGGTAAACGTTTCATACAAACCTGGAGATCGAATATATCCACCCTGAGTGTATAGTACATATACTTCCGCCTGTTCTGGATCTTGTTTTGAGACATGCACAGAGTGGAACACTGCCCCCAATGCCGCCATGGAAAGCACGAAGAGTACGAGAGAAGCGATCACAGTGGACTGCAAAACCGCCTTAGAACGCGCCAAACCCGCGATGATCGGGATGCGCGACTGGCGACCGGTTACCGCACGAAGGAAACTTAAGCTGTTCGCAATACTGACGATCAAACCGAGGAAGATGAGGGCACCGTCCACCATATTGATAGATTCTGAAAAACGGTTCGACGGATCGATCTGATTATCGACGATGATCTGCCCTGCAAATAAATTGTAAATAAGCACCCAAGCGAATAGTTGCGCAATCAACAGACACAACTGCATGAAAGTGAGAGCCAGGCTGTATGAGAGGTGGTGCTTTACAAAATTGTCATCGGCGTAGATTGATTCGAAAAACCACAGAAATGGAGCCAAGCCTAAATAACTGGCAATGCTCAAGGCACGGCTCTTCAAGCTCAACAACTCCGGTTCTTGAGAGAGTGAAGGTTGTTTTTGAGCGTTTTCGTTCATGGTGGCTTATGAAAGTATTTCGGTCTGCGCCTGCTCGATCTCGGCGTAGATCTTTTTCACATCTTCTTTCATCTCAACGGAGATACCCGCTGTCTGTGGAATGAATTTGACCATATCCTTCGCCTGCCGCAACAGATCGCGGATATTGGCAATATAGGAGAAATCGCTTTTGCCGAGTCCTTCAGTCGGCACGGGCAGGTCTCGGGCTTGTTGGATAAACTTTCGGGCACGGGCGATGCGGTCAACTGCAGGTATGAGCTTTGCCATGAATATCGGGTCTCCAAATATATCGAAAGCGACTTAACTGCCCTGATTATAACCACCCCATAGGTATGGCTTGCTTCGATCAAGCCGAACGGTTTTCCAAAACTTACCCAACCTCGTTTGGTTTATAATTTAATTGACAGGAAAACCTGACCCTCACAAAACGTCCTCAATAATCGCCTTTGCACAGAAAGGTTGCAATATGTCCTCCACCGTCCAATACAGCGAAGCGGAAGGAATCATCGAAGCGGTTTTCAAAGGGATCGTGAATATAAAAATCGCAGAAGAGGCACTACCTGATATTATGAAACTGTGCCAGCAAAACAATTGTTACAAACTGCTCACCGACCTGACCGAGGCTGAGATGAAATTCAGCGTTATAGAGGTGGTGAATAAACTTCCAACGTTAATCGACGACAAAGGATCCGAGGCGGACATTTATTCGCGCAGGCTACGGCGGGCCATTGTCGCCCCGATGACAGAGGACTTGAAATTCTACGAAAACGCGTTCGTTAATCGCGGTTATACTGCCAAGATCTTCAACGAGCGAATCCCGGCGATCAAATGGTTGCAAGGCAGGTAGGAAGAGAGTCGGCAAATTCGACTTAAAGCAGAAGAAATAAGTTCCCTTGACCCGCTTATTCCAACTAGCCGAACGCTTTTTCAACAGGATGGATAAAAAACTTACCCTGCTCATTACCCTCGTTTCGGTCGCTGTGCTGGGCTGGCTGGATTACATCACCGGATTTGAGATCACATTTTCATTTTTCTACCTGTTGCCCATCAGCCTCGCTGCCTGGCACCTGGGGGTCGAATGGGCAACCATCATCACCACCCTTAGTACGATCACCTGGACTTACACCAACTGGCTTGCCGGAGAGGCACACAGCAGTGAATGGATCCGCTTTTTTAATGCCGGGATACGCTGGGTTGTCTTCCTGTTCATTGCCTTAACCCTGACCGACCTCAAAGCCCTCCTGCAAAGAGAACGCACCATTGCCCGCACAGACTATCTGACCGGCATTTTCAACAAAAGGGAATTCTTCGAACAACTGGCGCTGGAGATCAAACTTGCTGGGCAGCGGAGATACTCGGTCAGTTTTGGCTATATCGACCTCGATAATTTCAAACAGGTCAATGACCAGCTGGGCCACAGCGCGGGTGACGAACAGTTGAAGCTGATTTCGAACACCATTGCAGGCACGATTCGAAAAACAGACCTGTTCGCCCGGCTCGGCGGCGACGAATTCGGCCTTTTCCTCCCCAATGTGGACCAGGAACATGCCAGCCCGATATTTGAAAAGATCCATGCCGCTGTCCTAAGCAGTTTGCATGAAGTGAATTCACCCATCACGTTGAGCATCGGTGTGGTGACCTTTCAAACGCTACCGCACAACGTTGATGAGATGATCCGCGAGGCGGATACTGTGATGTATGAGGCAAAAACTTCGGGAAAGAACCGGATTGCACATAAGACAATCAAGGGTGAAAAGGGCTGACATCCCATTGACCCCGCGACCGAACCTAAATGGTAAGAGAATCAATATTATCCAGCGTCTACACTGAAAGCTTTATTTTAGAGTTTATGCGTATGAAACTTGCCTACTGGCATTACGGCATCATCTTTTGCAGCCTTTCAACCGCTGCCCTGCACATCATGTGCTTTCCCTATTTCGGCTGGCTGGACTCTATAGTTCTGAACGGTTTCGGGTCTATTGCGTTGCTGACAGCCTATTTTTTGCCCTTCCCTATCTTTGAACAATATCGCCGGATCACCTTCTGGACTATCATCGGCTATACGCTACTAACCATCGTTTTGTGGCTCATCCTTGGAGACAAGGCCTTCAATTTTGCGACAACTTCATGGATCGGGTATTTTGCCAAGGTTGCAGAGATCTTCCTGCTGGTCTTTATGGGTTTTGAGTTGCCCAAATATCTTCCCGCCCAAGTTGGCAAGTAAAAATAGTATTTTCTACTTAAGAAAGATCTATTATCGTGGTGCAATAAAAAAAGAGATAACCTTGCGGTTATCTCTTTTACAATCTCACTCTATTATTACCTATTCCCCTTCATACAAATACCCCGTTCCGCGCACACTGACGACCTTTTCTGAAAGCGAAGGAAAGGCTTCCAGTTTATGGCGCAGGCGGCTGACAAGCGGGCGCAAAATTTCAGGGGCTTCGCGAGCCGAAGTATCGTATCCCTGAACGAGCAGTACAAGTTCACGGTGCGAGAAGACCTTGCCCTCATTCTCCATCAGGATGCGCAGCAGGCGTCCTTCTGCGGGTGTGAGGTGTTCGATCTTACTTTTAAATTTGATCTGACGTCGCGAGAGGTCGACCATGGTCCCATCTTTGAGCGAATACACTTCCTGAGCCGAGTCTGACCCGGTCACCGCCGCGCCTCCAAGCCGCGTCTTGTCCCGGCGGTCCAGGCCTTTCTTTACGCTGGAAAGTACCTGCGCCGGAGATGCGGGCTTTAGTAGATAGTCATGAATGCGCAAACGCAAAGCCTGAACCGCAGACTCAATAGAGCCGTGCGCGGTCAGAAGAATGATCTCCGTTTCGGGGGACGTCTGGTTCACGACTTGAATGACTTCAAGACCGTCCATTCCGGGCATCTTGAGATCCACGATCATCAAATCCACCGTGTGGGTGCGGATGTGCTCAACAGCCGCCTGCCCGTTCGGGACGGACTGGACGAGGAACCCTTCGAGTTTCAGAATATCGGTGAGGGATTGCCGGGCTACAGGTTCGTCATCAACGACAA
>CAZYLM010000147.1:0-6924 GCA_964648645.1 uncultured Anaerolinea sp. | reverse complement strand
TTGAGGGCCATGTGCCGCAAGGCGTGGAGGTTCAAGTCCTCTCCAGCGCACAAAAGCAAAAACTCCCGGTTGGGAGTTTTTATTTTTAACGTCTCTTTGTGGCGCAAAAAGAATGGAGAATTCGGAATCCATATTCAATAGAATCTGCCATTACATCTCGACGATCAAACTACAACAGGTGACTGCACCCTCAGCTTTGGCAAGTTCGCTCAAGTCAACCGGGGCGACATCATATCCCCTTTCTTCGAGCTGCTCGCAGGTCCTGGGAAAAGTTGTCGGGTAGATGATCCTGCCGTGGACAGGCAAACAATTTGCGGCGAAGGGTTCTGAAGCGTCCGCTTCTATAAGATCGAAGTCGGGGAAGTTGGAAGGGTCCACCCAGTTTTTATTAATTAGCAGGGTCAAATCATCCAAACGAGTGACGGCAGTCTTCAAATGCAAACAGTCCGTCATTTCAACGCCCATGACCTTATAGCCATAACCATCGAGCATAGAACCTAATTGCGCAACAGCTTCCCGATTACTGCGGGTGGAAAGCCCGATGAAAATAGTCTTACCAGCCACGAGCACATCGCCACCATCGACAGTCGCTGGCGAAGTGACATGTAACAACGGGCGATATGGGGACAAAGCGGGAATAATGGTCTCGATCTCAGGTTTGCGCGAATCCGCACCGGGGCGGGTAATAACGGCGACTTCGGGCAAAATGAAGGCTGTATCTTCCACGAAAACCGAATCGGGCAGGTCTGGTTCTTCGGACAATTCGATCACCTGACAACCCAAATCTGCAAGTAAATGCACATACGCATTGTGTTGTGCGTGGGCAACATTCAGATCAATAGGCTTCCGCTCGATGTGTGTGATCTCACATTCATTGAATCGCGGGCTGATCTTACGTGTGATGGCAATGGTCATAAAAACATCAACTAACTAATCGAAGGCATCCAACGCTGCCTGCCTGGTTTCATAATTCGGTGCAGACTGCAGAAAACCGGTCAAAGAAAGGACGTGATATACCTGTGGCTGGGCGTTGCATAGACGCATACGCGTTGCATGGACCGTATGTTTGTCAGGGTTGAACAAAACATAGACCTTCTGCAGAGCACGGATCCCGGCACTGGTCAGTGTATCGACATCATCAAGGTCAACCAGAATATTCCGCTCTCCTTGTTTATGTACATCCTGCGCCGCAGATATAAATTTTATATCTGTCTGAGCATCGAGCCAGCCTTTTAGACAAATGACTGTCACAGCCTCATGCCCATCGCGCAGAATCCTCTCACTCGTTAAATTGAAATCAACTTTCGACATTCCATACCTCCTTATCGATCCTATCTTTCCCCAGTGCGATAACGGTCGATCAATGCCCTTGTGCGTGGATCTTTCGGCTGGGCAAACAGTTCATCCGGGGTGGCATCTTCGATCAACTCGCCTTCCGACATCACGATTACACGATCTGCCACTTCGCGGGCAAAACCCATTTCGTGAGTGACCACGATCATGGTCATGCCTTCATAGGCAACCTTCTTCATCACATTCAAAACTTCGCCGATCAATTCAGGATCGAGCGCCGAAGTGGGTTCGTCGAAAAGCATTACACGCGGCTCCATGGTCAGTGCACGGGCAATGGCAATTCTCTGTTTCTGCCCGCCGGATAAACGCATAGGGTATTCATCCTTTTTGAAAAGCATCCCCACACTATCCAGGTTCTGCTCGGCAAGTTCGATGGCGTGTTTCCGGTCCATACCTTTGACAGTGACAGGGCCCTCGATCACATTTTCCAAAACCGACATATGCGGGAAGAGATTGAACTCCTGAAAGACCATGCCGGTCTTCAAGCGAACATCATGGATTAATTGCCGTCTTTCCTTCCCCTTGGCTTCCGCTTCCACATGTACTCCATCTACTTCGATGGAACCGTGTGACGGATCTTCGAGAAAATTGACGCAACGCAAGAGAGTACTTTTTCCGGAACCACTCCTGCCAATGAGACAGACGACCTGTCGTTCGGGTACTTCAAGGCTGATATTCTTCAGCACATGCAAGCGCCCGAAATATTTATCGAGATTCGAAATCTTCACAATAGGCAAGGACATGTCACCGATCCCCCTTGGCTAAGCGAGCTTCGAGTTTGCCCTGGAAGTAGGTCAAGATCAGGGTCAACACCCAATAGAACATTGCCGCCATTATGAGTGCTTCGAGGTTATTGAATTGGGCGCGCCCAACCTTCACTGCCCGCCACATCAATTCATGGACGAAACCGGTTGCGGAGACCAGAGCCGAGTCCTTGGTCATCGAAATAAAATCATTGCCCATGGGCGGGATGGCAAATCGGAGCGCTTGCGGCAGGACAATGCGCTTCATGGTCTGACCGGGGGTCATTCCCAGCGCCATTGCGGCTTCTCTTTGTCCCTTGCCGACCGAACTCAACCCGGCCCGGAAAGTCTCGGACATATATGCGCCGTAATTCAAACCCAATGCGGTCACCCCGGCTACGACTCCAGACAGGTTAATTCCCAATTGTGGCAAAGCCAGGAAAAAGAAAAAGATCTGCAAGTAGAGCGGCGTTCCCCGGATCAGGGAAACATAAAAGGTGCTGACAGCATAAATCGGGGGGAAGGTCGAAAGCCTGCCCAATGCTGCGAGCAAAGCCAGAGTCATGGCGAAAAGTATCGAGAGAACCGAAATCAGCAAGGTCTGCCCCAACCCCTGGGCGATGAAACTGAGATTCTTCAAGATAAACTCAGAATCGAGCTGAATGGTCTGATACTGGAACGAACCGAGCCTGATCTCCTGTCCGCTGAAAAGAAAGATAAGGAACAGGAATAATACCCCCCAGGATACCCCGACATGTGTGCGAAACAGCCGTTCCTTGCGAAGCTGCGCCTGATAGAGCAATTCCGCCTGTGAAGGCGGCGCTTTTCCCTGCTGAGTGGTAGCTGCCATCTCTGCCTCCGATGATTGGAGATGAAAATAAAGGGAAGCGGTGTAATAACCGCTTCCCTATTTTGTTACCGTGAGTTACTTATTGGGATCTGTGGTCAGATCCATTTCGAACCACTGCATGGAGAGAGCCGAGAGGCGGCCGTCACTGTGCATGGCGGTAAAGACTTCATCCACCTTCGCGCGCAGGGAGGCTGTATCGAGCGAGGAACCCTTGTCGAAGGCAGCGGCAAGGTCTTCCGAGTACACAGCGCCGTCCAACTTGACAACAGGCATGCCTTCTGCAATATTCGCATCAACAACGGTTTCTGAAGTAACGTAGGCAACGAAATCGGTGCGGCCCGCAGCAATGGCCTGGGCACATTCCTGATCGGTCTCGAGCGGTACAACAGTCACATCTGCAGGAACTTTGGCATAAATGGAGGATTCTGGAAGACCAAGACCTTCCATGTCACCATTCAGCCAGAATTCATAGGTAGTGGCAGCACCGGCGCAAACGGCATTCCCGGAAAGTCCTTCAACGGAGTCAATGCCTGAGTCAGCAGCGACAGCCACGACGGCGGGAGTGTAATAGTAGGGCACACTGAAATCGAGGACCTGCTGGCGGGCAGTGGTGACCGTCATCGAACCGACGCTCACATCCCATTTGTCAGCCCAGGAACCGGCGGTAATGGCGTCCCATGATGGGGTGGCAAAACAGGTTTCCACACCCAATGCTTCGCCGATAGCCTTCGCCACATCCACGTCAAAACCCTGCATCTCAGCGGTGGTCAGAGCGTCAGACGGGCACTTTGTATCCGAGGGGCGCGAACCTTCCGTATTGAGGAAGGACTGAGGTGCATAGTTCGGGTCAGTTGAGACAAGGATATAACCGCGCTCCTGAATTGCGCCCAGCAGATCCGAAGCGGTGGAACCGCCCCCGCCACCGCAAGCGGTAAGAACGAGGGATGCCAGAACGAGCAGGCTGGCAAGGGTAAACAGTTTTTTCATTTTCTCCTCCAAAGAGAAATAAAAAAGATAGGCAGAAGATATTCTGCCACGAAGGGAGCCTCCCTTCGCGTCTTTAAGCATAGACTATTTTCAGCAATTGTGCAAGGATATTCCGCCGAATTTTCATAATGGTAAAATTGTTCAGATGATTCCCCGGAGGTGAATGACATGACCGCAAAATTTCCAAGCGCAGAATGGCTGCAAGGGTTGGAAGAAAAACTGAACACCGATGAACGCTACGGCGAAATCGCAAAGACCTGGGAGGGTGACCTTTTCTTTTTCATCGAACCGGAGGGGAATTTACAAGAACAACTTACCTTTTACCTCGACCTATGGCATGGCAAATGCCGCAAGGTGGATTACAAACCAAACCCGGAAACTTATCCAAACCCAGTCTTCACCCTGACAGCATCCTACGACAACATCACCGCCATACTCACTGGCAAGATGAACCCAATGACCGCCATGATGACCAGTAAACTGAAAGTCAGGGGCAGCATGGGATATATGATGCGCAACGTCCCTACTGTGCTGGACTTCGTCCGTTGCGCCCAGGAAGTAACAAGAGAAATTTTGTGATGACCTCGCGAATGGAGCGAAGCAACCTTCCATCAAACAGGCAGGCGGCCTCAGGCTAACATCCTCGCGGCATCATATCACCGACCATGCAACCGATTCTCAAAATCAACCTTAGCACTGGCGAGACCAGTGAATACCAGATCCCCGAAAAATGGGCGAAGGATTTCCTTGGCGGAGCAACCCTCGCGGCGCGTCTCCTTTATGAATCGTTGACTGCGGCTCTGAATCCGCTCGAGCCTGAATCTCCCCTCCTGTTCATGACCGGACCTTTGACCGGGACTTCGGGACCAACTACAGGGCGCTTCGTCATCTGCGGAAAGAGTCCCGCCACCGGGCTTTGGGCAGAATCCAACATGGGCGGATTTTGGGGGCCGGAACTACGCGCAGCGGGATACGACGGAATATGGATCACAGGCAAAGCCTCCGAGCCGATTTATCTTTGGCTTGAAGACAACAGGCTCGAGATTAAGAAAGCGGCGCACCTATGGGGACAGAATACTTATTCAACTCAGGAAAAGGTTCGGGAGGAGGTCGGAGTCAAATCAGCCAGGGTTTGCGTCATCGGATCCGCAGGAGAAAAGCAAGTCTTATTTGCTTCGATCATGTGTGACCACGGTCGTATGGCCGGGCGGACAGGAATGGGTGCGGTGATGGGCTCCAAGAATCTCAAGGCGATTGCAGTGCATGGGACGAATGAAATTCCGGTTGTCGATCTGCGAAGCTACAAATCGCTACGGTCTGAAGCGAACCGGAGACTTCGCGAAGATAATGAAGCGAAAGTGATCCGCGAGGTGGGCACGGGGGGCGCGGCGAACTACGCAGAATATCTTGGCGCGATGCCGGTCAAGTATTATTCGAGCGGAGTCTTCCCCAATGTGGATGATGTTTCCGGCGCAAAAATGACAGAGACGATCCTCACCGGGCGAAGTGCCTGCCAGGGATGTGTGATCGCCTGCGGACGAGTGGTGAAACTTCCGGGAGACCCGTCGAAACGGAAGGGTCCCGAACATGAAACCATGGTTGGCTTCGGCGCTAATTTACTTAACGATAATCTCGAAGCTATCGTTGATCTTGGCGAACTTTGCGATAGATACGGCATGGACACTATAAGCGCAAGCAACACTATTGGGCTGGCGTTTCATTTGTACGAGCTGGGAGTCATCACAAAAGAAGATACTGGCGGAATTGAACTGAATTGGGGTGATACGAACGCCGTTGAAGAACTCGTACGTCTCACCGGTTCGCGCGAGGGGATCGGCGATCTGTTGGCGCAAGGTTCAAAGCGGTTTGGTGCGTATTTTGGCGCTGAAGATGAGGCGGTCCAGGTAAACGGACTTGAAGTGGCGTATCACGATCCGCGCGGGGTTTCAGGGATGGCGATTTCCTATGCCACCTCCCCACGGGGCGCATGCCATAACCAATCCGATTACTTCTTTGTGGATTGGGGGCACTCGTTGGAAGAGATCGGTATTGAGTTTCTTGACCGTCATGCTCAGGCAGATAAAGCCGCCAATGTTGCCAAGCACCAAGATTGGCGCACTGTGGATAACTCTGTGGTGTGGTGCATCTTTGCAAATGTCGTGGCGGGTGATAAAGTTGCCCTGATCAACGCTGCCTGCGGATTGGACTGGTCGGTGGAAGATATGATGAAGCTTGGCGAGCGTGGGTGGAACCTCAAACGCGCCATCAATAACCGCATGGGGTTGAATCGCTCCAACGACAAGCTCCCGAAGGCGCTCTTGACCCCTTTCCCTGAAGGAGGCTCGGAGGGGTTTGTCCCTGATCTCGCGGGGATGCTTTTTGCCTATTACGAAGCTCGCAAATGGGACCAGGAAACCGGCAAACCGAGGAAAGAGAAATTGATCGAATTGGGCTTGGAGGATGTTGCCAAGGATTTATGGGGATAAGATGACGAAAGGAAAGAGGTATGTTAAATCAGCGATTTTTCAAAACAGACACTATTTTCCATACCTGCATATTGCCCATAATTGGGGATGAGTGTATACCCGCTCTTTTCATACAACCGGATCGCCTCCGGTTGTTTTTTACCCGTTTCAAGGATGCATTTGGAATAATTCATTTCGGCCGCCCACTTCTCGAGTTCAAATAAAACGCGCGCCGCGATTCCTTTCCCGCGATGCTCAAGCTTGGTGAACATCCGCTTCACTTCCATCGTCCCCGGCTCATATTCCTTGATGGCGCCACACGCCACAGGCTGAACGTCGTCATATGCGACAACCACATGCTTGATCATGTCAATCTTGTTGAATTGGGCGTAGAAGGAATGGTCCTTCCCGTCTCGTTCAGCAAGCTCCATGTCCAGATGCTGTACAAGTTCGACGAAGTCTACATTTCCGGAATGGGTTCGAACGATCGAAATCATCATGCTGCGACACTGCGTAAATAGTCAGC
>CAZYLM010000146.1:0-7006 GCA_964648645.1 uncultured Anaerolinea sp. | reverse complement strand
TCTTCAACCCGCTCCACCACACTCGTGGGCGGTACACATTACGCCACGAACCATCCCTGACCCAGCCAATGCCATCCATCACGACGAGGGTGAGCACAGCAAACGCCATAAACAGAGCAAACAGAATTAAATAATGTACCGCCGGGTTGAAAAGCGTGATCACACAAGCAGCAAGGATCGGTTTATACGGACTCTTTTGTGGGAAGATCAAACCATAGGTCATCAAGGTTATGGAAACAAGGCACAACGAGAATCCAAGTATGAGCGTATAAAAATGCGTGATCTTGGCGTACGCCATGATGATGAAGATCATCAACACCGGTGCAGCAGTCAATTGATAAATAGCTTCGGGCTTGTACTGCGGGAGAATCCGCCTGAGAAGCAATGCCACGAAGAGATAAGCGAGGTAGGTCACACCTGGAATCACCAACACGATTGCAAAAGGCAGGACTTTGTAATAGCGCATCCAGGTCGTGAGAATGGAGTAACGCACGCGGAATTCATAACCGTTGGTCAATTGGTTGAACTTCCCGGCCGCCTGGTCGATCAATTGACTATCCGGGTTGAAGAACGGAACAAGTTCATCCCCATTGATGACCGCCTCCCCGCTTAGGACAAGGGGGATATTTGCAATGACATGTCGAAATGTAAAAAAAGACAGGAGGAAGAATATCGCGCCGACCATCAGAGCAATCTTTTGCACAGAGGTCAACCTCCACAACCGTGCCTTCTTTTTCGATAAAGGCATGGCCCGGAGAGATGCAGATCCCATCGCCGGCTCAACCGCCGGGATCTGTATTCCGTAATACATGGCTTTCACACGATCCTGCGGCGATTTTCGCCCTAGTACGTGGATAGGTTTATCGAGTGACCTTATCTCGTTGCCGGGAATCTCAACCCCATCGAACAACCCCCTTAATCTTTCATCAAGCGAGTGCTTTTGCCTTGAGTTCATCGAAATATGAGCCCAGTTTCATCCGCAAATTCGTGCTGCGCTCCAACAAGTGAGCGCTGATAGTGTCGTAAGCTGCAAAGACGGAACGAATACCGCTCGCCAATTCCTCGGCGCAAAATGGCTGGTTAATATCCCGAGAATGGTCCTCCATGTCCAAATAGTCAACCAGTTCCTGAACCTTGACGTCGTACACCAACCCATAAAATGGTTTGCCTAAAATGGAGGAAATGACCAGGGTGTGCAGCCGCTCAGCCAGGACAAGGTCCACGTTGGAGATGATCTCTGCTGCTTCCTGCGCACTTTGCGGATCGTGCATCACGAACGGGATCTCCGGAATACGCGTGGAAAAATCCTTCAACACAGAAAGATCATCATTGGCTTTGAACTTGCTCTGCATGGGCAGGGCATGGATCTCGAGTGGAGATTCCGCATGAAGCTGAATCAATGACCCGGCAAGGCTGTCAAGGAAGGGACCCCAGGCTTCGCGCTTTTCGATATCAAAGTTTAGGTTGAGGGCAATACGGGTCTTCCCGGAGGGCGAAGAAAGCTTGGGGTGCGGCAGAAAGACCTCGGGCGGGTTGGCAAAGACCGCATCCGGGACGAGTTTAACCTTCAAAGGGGCAATTCCCAGCTTGAGCACAGTGCGATGCGATTTTTCATCCCGGACTGAAAGAAAATCCACCTGGTTGAGGATCCAGCGGGCAAGCATTTCCCCGCGGGGGGTCATCAATGGACCAACACCAATGTTACTCATGACCACTTTTTTACGGGCGATCTGTTTGGCAAAGGTGACCGTGGCGAGGATCATCAATAATGTTGAGTACGGGTTACGCCCGACGCTGGCATACAATTCTTTTATTATGCTGCCGCCGCCAAACACCAGCACGTTGCTGGTCAGAAGATATTTGAGGAAGCGCGGAAGTTCGCGTGTGGTATGAAATGCTTCCACATTGAACTTTGACATCATCCCCTGTGTAAAGGCAGGGTCGTATGAATTTACAGCATAGCGATGCTCTTTGCCCAATTGCGAAAGAAAGGTTTCCAGCAGAAGCTCATCGCCGAGATTGAATTGTCCGTGAGTGCCAAGGAATAGAATTTTCATAAGGCTCGCTTTTTTCGATTTGATATTACACAGTTCCTCCCGGGCGAAGCCTGACAGAAAGATTACAAACCCAAAAAACTTGCCTTTTTGTAATGCACCCCCGGATTTTCCCTACCATCGATCTTACTGTCTAATCGATCTCGAGTGATCCTGAACAATGAGGGTTGTCGATACAACCGTAATATTTTTTTCCTTTATGTGTACCTTCGCGGCGCATGCGCAGCACCATCATCTTTCCGCACTGCGGACAGTTCGGGACGCCATCATTGGAACCAACCGGTTTGCCGGTATTCACCAGTGATACCTGGAACAGGGCGATCAACCCGACAGGATCATACCGTTCACTTGACGGCACATGCACCAAAGGGATGCCTGCGCCTTCGAACACTTCGGCAATGAACTTATCGGCATCACGCATTCCATCTTTTGCAATGGGCTTGACGATCTCCACACCGAAGGCAGGCATGAAGGTCTTGAGGTCACAGAGAAGGAAGTCTACATGCTTGCGGAAAATTTTGTTGAAGTAATGAACGTTCTCGTTCGGACGTACGATCGTAAACAGATCTATCAATGCGACTTTGGGACATACCAGATAACGATTCCCCATCAGTTCCACCAATAAACGAAAGAGAGCCTCTTCCGTCCGACTCAGGAAGGGCTCTCTCAGGCGATATGGAAGCTGGGATTTTTTCTCCTCTGACATAACTCGATTATAAGTTAGGATTGATTCCTCGTACAGAATTTCAACTCAATCTGCTCGAATCAATTTGAGGACCTGAGGTTTGAGTGCTGCATTGCAAGCCAGCCCTTCGCCATGAGTGTGCCCTTCTGAACCATCCCACGAGCCGAAGAATCCCCCTGCCTCCTGCATGATCACCGGGTATGGGCCACAGTCGTACACATCCATGCGCGGGTCGAGCGCCACTTCGGCACGCCCTGTGGCGACCAAGAGATATCCATAGGCGTCGCCCCACGTCCGTAAAAGCGTACCTTCCTTTTCAAAGCGCTTCAAAATACCCGGCTGCCTCAGCTCGAGATGTTGAAAATCCGAGGTGACTACGCAAGCCTCAGCAAAGCGATCAATTTTCGATACACGCGCGCGCCGTCCATTCCACCAACACCCGAGACCATCGCCTGCCGTCAGCATCTCATCCAAGGGTGGGAAGTAAGCCGCCCCGACTTTGACGACACCTTCGATCTCGAGTGCGATCAAGACACCATATAACGGCACCCCTTGAACAAAGGATATCGTCCCATCGATGGGATCCACGATCCAGCGAAATGGATACTGCCCTTCGTTCTCACCATATTCCTCGCCCACTATGGCATGACCGGGAAAATGCTTCTCAACCTCCGCGCGGACGTATGCCTCCGCCTCGCGATCCGCAACCGTGACGGGGTCATTATTGGCTTTGCGATCCGGCTTTACGCCAGTGTTGAAATATCGGAGGGTGATCTTCCCTGCGTGATACGCGAGGGACGTTGCGAATTCAAGGTAATGTTGAAGATTCATGGATTTTTCTAGGTTCCATGCCAATTCTTATTTCTTTAGCCTAAGGGGATAACTGAGCAATCTGATCAATCCGGCCTGGCTATAAGACTTTCCAGCAATTCATCTTCTTCTTGAGCGCTGCTTACTTCCCCGTCCAGCCAGGCGGAGCGCAGCTTGAGTAGAATTTCCCCAAATCGTGGGCCCGGTGGCAGTCCCCGTTTCTTCAGGTCGTCCCCAGTCGTATGCGCCCGGACATACCTCCAGATGGAGAGATAACTAAGCAAAGAATTTTCACGAGTAACAAGATATACAGCATAGATAGATAGCGGTGGCAATTTCTCCATTGCATACGTCCATTCGCTGGGCCTGGCACCAAACAAATGCACCAGGCTGCGCTTCAACTGTGCCGCCGCCCAAACGGAGAGCGTCAACTCATTCGTAAAATCCAAACGGTTTGCGAGCAGGATCACATCCGACTCAGATAAGTCCATGAACCAGAGCATATAACCCATCGTGCGCCGGTCGGCTGGCACATCCAAATGAGTGTCCATCTCAAGGAAGTCGGCATACTCCTGGGCGAACTCCGGTAACTTCGGGTGGATCGCGCTGCACACTCCAAGCCCTGCCATTCGTGAAAGCATCCCTGCAGACTGCTCTTCATCGAAGATAAGATCAAGCTCATGGCGCAAACGTTCGCCGCTCAGAGAATGTAAAACTTTCAACGACTCTGGGTTGATCTGTTCGAGCGTGGAGGACTCGATCTGGAACGAGTAGCGTGCCTCATAACGAATGGCGCGGAAGATACGTGTTGGGTCTTCAAAAAATGACCTGGGATGAAGAACGCGGATCATTCCCCGCTCGAGGTCTGTCTGCCCTTTCAGCGGGTCGAAGATTTCGCCGAAGCCTTCGCCGTCCAAGCGCAGCGCCATGGCATTGATGGTGAAATCACGACGGTTCAAGTCATCTGCCAGGGTGGACGGTGTGACAGAAGGCAAAGCACCCGGGCGGGCATAGGTCTCTTTACGGGCTGTGATGAGATCAACAAAATCGTCTGAGTCTGGCAAATACCAAATGGCGGTATGAAATTTAAAGTGTGGCGTGAGTTTGCCGCCATAAGATTCGACGAGTTTCTTGCCAACATTAATCGCATCGCCTTCGACAATCACATCCAGGTCGTTGACCGGCTTGCCAAGCAAAAGATCACGGACAAAGCCGCCAACGACATAACAAGGCATCCCCAACGACGCAGCTAGGTTGGCAATGTTCGAGAGTAGAGTCTGCTTTTCGGACGGGATCAGATGCGGGTCACGAAAGAGGCGGAGAACTTCATCCTTTTGCATGAAGGCAATTGTACCCTCATCCTTTTTTATTCCGGGCGAGTTCTACGTCTGCCCGTTCGAGAATTGTATCCAGGGTTCCGATCACATCGTCAGGCAAGGGGTCTTGCACAGGCTGGGCTAACAACTCTTCCACTTTTTTGCGGGCATTCGAGTACATGGAAGGTTTGCCAAGCTGCACCCATTGGTCGAGGGTGTGACGGTCGAGCAGATCAGAAAAATATACTTCACGGCTTTTGGCAAATTGCAGTGTGGATTTGCGCGAAAGGAAATTGCCGCCGGGTCCAATATCGGCTACATCCTGGGTCAATATGCGGTTTGGCTCTGAACTGACCCCTTGAAAAATGCGTTCGCAGATGTGTGCAATTTCGTTATCGACAACGATCTGTTCAAGCACGAGCAGTTGGTCGCTTTCGATCACGCCAATGCCAAGGATGATGTCGGAGCCTGCCAGCAAGGGTGGGATGGTCGTGACAACTTTTTCCATTACGGCATCCGCGCCGGGTTCGCGGGCATCAGCAGTGCAACCTGCAGAGCAGGCAGGCAAGTTGTAATAACGCCCCATCTCCACCATTGCGGCAGACATCAAGCCCATTTCAGGCGTGCCGCCGAGAAATGCGCCGTTGCGCATGTCCATGGTGCCGGTGGCGCTGCTGAAGATGATCGGTCTCCCGGGGTGAGCAAGTTGATAAACAGTAATGGACGATAACGCTTCGGCATTGGCAAGGCAAAGGTTACTGAACAAACTTGCAGGTCCGGTCATGCCGGGTGCGGGCATGGGCAGGACCATGACGGGAACATCGAGGCTTCCCATTTCGATGTAAGCCTCCAGCATATGTCCATCATGAATGAGGGGTGAAACAGGACAATATGTAAGCGAATAGGCATGGCGGGCACGCACTTCGTCTTCACTGCCCATAACGGCGGTCAATATCTCGGCATAATACGGAGCCTGCCAGGGGAAATGTATCTCATGTTCACCATGCTTGGAGGTGAATTTCATCATGCCCCCCCACTCATGTAAGGGACGTGAGTAATCCGGTTTATCTTCTGCAGTGACGGGAGGCCATGCCATCACACCCATATCCATGGATTGGAAAACGCGCAGACCATATTCGTTATCTTTCAAAGTCCCATAACGATGTTCGCCGGTATAAAAATCCTGGGCGAAAGAGCCGGTACCATCGAGACAAAAGCGTGTGACAGGTGATGGAACGAGATAATCATACTTGGGATTGCGTGCCCCCAACGTATAAGAAGAGGGCGAAGTCTTAAGTGCCTGTTCAACCAATTCACGTGGAAAACGGGCGATTTGTTTATCCCAATCGATCTTTACACCATGAGACTCCAATAATTTCAAAACACTGCGGCTGTGAAATTTTGCCCCAGTTGATTCTAGAATGTTCAACGCCTCGTTATGGATCTGTTCTTTCTCGCTGTCGGTCAGGACCTGGCTTTGAAAACGCATAAAAGCACCTCATTAGACCGAAGACGGCAGTCCGCGGTCACGATCAAAATATGAGAATTTTGTTTCTGGTGTGGATCCGTCAGGTTTTCATTCGGTCGCGGGCGCGGGTTTGGATGTTTTCGAGTTCGCGTTCCACATCCGAAGTGAGAGAGAGAGGCTGGTGAGATTGCAGAATCTCGCGGACCTTCGGTTTAAGTTCATCCACCAAGGAAGGTTTGCCAGATGCCGACCATGCTTCATACGTTTTTCTGGCATCATAATCGGTCATATACACTTCGCCGCTGCGAAGGGCATTCTTGGTGGTCTTGCGGCTAAGGAAGTTGCCGCCATGCCCCACCGAAGCAAGGTCCACTTCGAGCCATTCCTTTACGCGAGTGTCGATGCCCTCAGATAAACGAGAAGAACGACGAAAGACCTCAACATCGATCAATAATTGCTCAAGGCTAAGCAGAAGAGACCCGCCCAGTTGACCGGGGCCTACGATCAAGTCAGGCCAAGATAATGTCGCCATGACCCAATTCAGCGCCCTTTCATAGCCCGCACGTACACCGGGTTTGTAATGACCTGTACTACCAGCCGAGGTTTCGACAGGCAATCCATAGGAACGGGCGATCTCGGTCACTGCTGCGCCCATGAGACCGTGTTCCACTTC
>CAZYLM010000145.1:0-7048 GCA_964648645.1 uncultured Anaerolinea sp. | reverse complement strand
TGACTGTTGAGCCGAAGTAATCGAGTCTGTCGTTCAAATTCACCACAATACACGGGCCGTGATGCACGCCGACCTTGATGGTCAAGGGCGGAATGCCGCGCGCTGCCAATTCCTTCTGGACGTTCCAGATCGCGCGAATGGCGGAGACCGGCTTTCGGAACGCGGCCATGACCGCATCGCCCATGGTCTTGATAACAGCACCATCCTCCTTTGCGGCAGCCTGCTCGATGATATCGAAGTGGTCGCGTACCTTTCCAAATGCCGGAGCATCGCCGATATCGCGGTAAAGCTTTGTAGAATCCCGCAGGTCGGTGAACATAAGCGTCATCGAACCAACGGAAATCTCCTCACCCGCCCGCAGGACTTCATCTGAGAATAGATCGCGGAAAACCTGCAGGGTGGTCACATCTGCCGCCGTCGCCGCCTGGTCAGACCAGGTGACGCGCTCCATCTGAAAGGTTTGGGCAAAATCTAAATCGTTATACAGGCGGATGGTCGGTGATAAACCAATTCGCAGAAATTCGGCTGACCAATTGGCTTTCCCGGCATGGAAGTCCATCCGGGCGGCTCCTTCAGCCGAAGCTACGAGAGTCTGTGATCCTTCCAAGCCGGAGGCCATGACACGGTAACGCCCCGGGGTGAGGACAGTGTCGAAAGGCAATTCCTCGTGCGACGGAACGATCAGCGAATAGATGATATGCGGCTGTCGCTGCGGACTGCCCACACAGAATTCGACCGTCGCATCCACATTGCGCACAGATGGGTTCGGGCGGAAGATGACCTCCACATTCTTATCGAAGTTCGCATCGAAATTGATCTGGCAGGTATTGCAGTGGGCATGTCCGCCCAGATCGCCCAGCCGTTTGTGGTCCTCCGTCACACCCCGGCATTCGGGGCACAGCAAGTCCCAATACATATCTAGCAAACCTTCGCGTGTGGCGCGCAAAAAAGTTTCCAATACGGTACGGCGGCTCAAACCCCAGCCATCCGCCAGCGCATACGGCCTCATCCGCTGGATGGAAATGTCATCCGCGCGCTGGATGTATTCGATCAGGCGTTCAACAGTCCGAATATCCCCCTCACCAAGATGTAAACGCTGGCTGAGGACTTGCAAGCGGGATGAGCCGTTCAGGCTCAGGCTTCGCACGGGTCGAGCGTCCAGCTCCAGGTCCGGTTTCGAAGCGATGCGGTCGTAATTTGAGAACGCTTCGCCGAAGCGCCTCACGCTTACAAAACCGATCCCCAAAGGTATGGCAACATCGCCGAGGATATTTCGCGAAGTCGCCCAAACTTCATAGACAAGATGCGTGCCGTGTTCGCGGCGTTCGAGCCGACAATCGACGCGCATTTCGAGCAGCGGACCGGTGCGATAGCGGCGCAAAATGCCGAAGCGATATGGATACGTCCATTCGAACGGCTCTTCGTCCCAAATAATATCAATGAGCGGGGTTTTGAACTTGACCTGCTTGACGCGATTCTTTATCCCCAGCAACTGCATGGGCGGCAGACCTGTATCGCGGTTGAAGCGATTCGTGTCCGAAACGAGGGTCCACAATGCTTCAGGTGAGGAAGCCAGGTCCCATTCCCAGAGGTAATGATATTCGCGCGGCATAAACAATAGACGGCTACTTGGAAGAAATTTTACCCGCCCTTTGTCACCAAAGTATTACAGGTGAATGAGAAATCCTACAACGAGATCAACCCCAATTCAATTCCGCGCCTGACAGCTTCGGTCCGGCTCGATGCCCCAAGTTTTGCATACAAAGCCGAAAGATGGAACTTGACCGTATGTTCGCTGATTCCGAGTTCCAAAGCGATCTGCTTGTTCGCAAGCCCCCCCGACATTTTATGGAGAACTTCCTTCTCCCGGGCTGTGAGCGGCTCGGTGAGCGACTCTTCTCCCAGACCTTCGCCACCCTTTGGCAGGCGCATCAATCCTTCGACCAAGCCTGGCGCGCCCACCCAAAGACCTTCTGCCACCGCAGCGATAGCCGCGACGAGTTCGTCTGCGTTCGCCTCGGCGGATAAAACACCCCATGCGTGGATGGCAGCCCCGGGCAGCCCGCGAATCGATTCGATATTATCAGTAAGGATGAGGATCCCAAATCCTTTTTCAACCAGTCCACGAACGGAAGAAACCGAGGCGAGCACTGCCACCTCGGTTTCTTTCTCATTTACATCTGCGACCCGAACCGCCTCCCCCACCACAACAATGGACGGGTGACCTGCGAGCATTTCGCGCAAGCCAACCCGCATGGCATGATTCGGAGAGACGATGGTTACGTGGATCATGAGGCGCTCTTTGGAGTGCAACGAATCCCATCGTTACACTATCCAAAGTCAGGAGACTTTGGACTCCCCATGCTATCTTTCTCCTACGATCACATTCACCACTTGCAACTTGCCACCGCGCAACACATCCATCGATGTGGATTTGCCGACCGCATCTCCGCTCAAGCGGGTGAACAATTCATCATGGTGCTCTACTGCCACACCCGCCACACCGACGAGAATATCACCGAGGATCAGGCCTCCCTTTTCGGCAGGGCTGTCTTTTTCGACACCGACGAGCAACAAGCCGGTCTCCTGTTCGCGATTCAACTGACTTTTGGCTTCGACCGGCAGGTTCACAGTCTGGCTGCGAACGCCAATATATCCGCGTTTGATCTTGCCGTGTTTGGCAAGCGCATCAGCGATCTTCAAGGCAACATCGGCGGGAATCGTCACCGCTTCTCCTCCCATGCCAAACCCAGAGGTGTTGATGCCATATAACTCGCCTTCACCGTTGATAAGCGGACCACCTGAGAAGCCGGGGTAGGAAACAACATCCGTCTTGATATAAGCATCCAACATACCACCGCGCCCGGTGCGTACAGCGCCACCGATCTTGTTGATCGTGCCAAAGCTGGATTCGATCCCATCCACAGAGGGGCGCCCAATGGCAAGCACGAACTCGCCCACGCGCGCGGCTTTTTTTGCGACTTCAGCAGGAGAGGCTGAGGTGGCTTGCCCTGAGCCTGTCGAAGGGTCCAATTTCAGGACGGCCAGATCAGTCCCCGGGTCCCGGCCGATGAGGTGGGCTTTGGCTTCCTTTCCATCCCCAAAAAGGATCCGGATATCCTCCTCTTTTTCCACAACGTGCCCCGCGGTGAGGATCATATCTTTTGCAAAGGCGATCCCGCTTGCGGGCATGCGGCGGCGGGCATCCACAAGAACGGTATATTTGCCGGCCTTCTCAGCGGCATTCGCAGCCGATTCGGAAAGTTCACTAAAGATGTTTTTATTCATGGGTTACTCCTTTGCGCTCATTGTAGCGAGGGCAGGGTTGGAGTTTATCGGTGATTCGAGCGGGAGGATACTGGACATTTGGGTAGGTGGTTGTGAGAGGTTATCGGTGAGCAGTGAAGGGAATGGAAATTGGAAAGTAGAGATCGGAGATCAAAATTCAACGGGAACGGGTCTTTTGTTCGAGAGGCAGAAGGGTGGAATAGATTTTTTCGTGAGTTGGGGTGGGTATGTTGAAGGTTTTACCCATGCGGATCACCGCACCCGTCTGTTGATCGAGTTCGGAAGGCTTGCCTTCCATAATGTCTTTTTGCATGGAAGGGATGATATGCGGGGCAATGGTTTCAATGCGCTTCATGGTGACTTCAACGAAGTTCCCGGCAATATCGACTCCTTGTGCGCGGGCAATGGCAGCGGTCTCTTCAAGGGCATTTTGCAGCATGGTGAGTGTTTCAGCCTTCGCACGAATTTCACCGATGGGCAGGCAGGTATATGCACCCACCCCGCTGGTGGCTGCGATGAAGATAAATTTCTCCCACATGGCGGTTCGAATATTGGCTGGGCGTTCGGCTGTGACCCCGGGCAGCGATTTGAAGACTTCGTCGAGGGTCTGGATTCGGTCAGTGTTGGCATTGTCCCATTCTCCGTAGGCGAGATACGGCTGGATGCCGACATGGCGAATATACCCCGGCGCTTCGATGAAGGCGCTGATGCGGCACATCCCGCCAAGGATGTGTTCCGCCCCAAACGTGTCTCTGAGTGTCTCCATATGTTCCACGCCGTTCAACAAAGGCAGGAGCATGGTCTTGCTTTCAACCAATGGGCGGATCTGCCCGAGCGCATCGTTCAACTGCCAGGCTTTGACGCCGACCAAGATCAGGTCTGCTGAGCGGATCGATTGGGTCGAGTCGGCCGTCTTAGCAGGAAAGATGATGAAATCTCCATTCACCGAGTCCACTCTCAAGCCACTCCTACGAATAGCATCTAGATGTACGCCCCGGGCAATAAAGGTAACCTCCTGCCCGCTTTGAACGAGCCGCCCGCCGAAATACCCGCCCACACCGCCTGTACCGAAAATTACGATCTTCATTTTTATTCCTTTTGACAAAACCCGCCCACAGGGTGTTATACCGGGGCAGGTTGGGATATAAAATATAGTGCCGAACGTCGATACTATCTTACTCCAAAGGGATTTCCATGTCAGCCACTAATCCAATAACACTGTCCACCAAACGACTCGTACTGCGCCCTTTCACAATAGGCGATGCCCCAAATCTATTCAAGATCGTGCAAGAGACGGATATCTTCAGATATTTCCCCAATAAGACACCCTGGGAGATGGAAAAAGTGGAGCGGAACATCAAGTACCAGTTCGAACAATGGCAGGTTCATGGGTATGGCCAAATGGCGGTCACCCTGGCGGTAACCGGTCAACTCCTCGGGTGGTGCGGATTGGAATTCATCTCGGATACAAATGAGACCGAGGTCGGTTATTTATTGAGCAAAACCTTCTGGGGAAAAGGCTATGCAACAGAAGCTGCAAAAGCATCGGTCAAGTTCGGGCTCGAAAATATAGGGCTGAAGCAGATCATCGGTCTGACCGACCCGGAGAATATCGCTTCGCAAAGGGTGCTGGAGAAATGCGGGATGACTTTCACGCGCCGCCAAGCCTACTTCGGGATGGAAATGTTCCGGTACGCGATCCAGGTTTGAGATCAGAGAAGAAGCGAGAAACAGACCTGACAGATTTCCAAAAACCTGTCAGGTCTGTTTTGGGAATGACTTTATACAAGCATTGCTTCAGGTTCGGCTTTTTTCAATTGGTCGTGGTCCGGCAAGATGGATTCAGCGTTGTGAATGGCAGGGATGAAATATCCAGCCGCGCCGACCAGGGTGGATAATACGCCGCAAAAGAAGAGAATGATCCCCATCCCCGCCCCGGGACCGGCACCCACCAACCCGCCGAAAATTCCAGAGAGCGTTGACGAGGTGCGCATTTGCGGTTCAAGCACAAAATCTGCAAGTGTGCCTGCAATGATGGGTGAAATGGGATTGGTGAACCACGCGATCAAACGTCGGGCGGAGAATACCCTCCCCTGCACATCGGGAGCAACTTTCGACTGCCAAATAGCTTGATTGGAGCCGTTGACCAGGGGGACTGTAATCATCGTTGTGATCATCCCTGCGATCCAGATGGGTAGACCTCCCGTCAAACCGAGAACTGCCATGCCGATCCCGGAGATGATCCAACCGATCAGCACGCCATGCGTGCGGCGTTTGAAACCGCCCCATGCACTCATAATGACACCACCGATCAAACCGCCTATGGCTCCGGCCGTCTGCGCGGAGCCGAGCATGAGGCTGTCGTTGCCGGTCTTCAAGAGAATCATGGGAGCCAGGACGGTAAACCCGATACCAGCAAACAGATTCCCCATAAAGAAGGTCAACTGCAAGCCGAGCAGGCTCGGGCGGGCAAAGATGTATTTGAAACCATAAGCCGCTTCCTTCCAGACGCTGCCCCTGCCCTGCTCACCTTCCTCTGTGCGCGGTGGCTGGGGGATGTGCACGATCATCAATGCGCCGATGGCAAGGATGAAGGTGGCAACATCGAAGAAGAGGATACCCGTAAGCCCGATAAGGGGAAGCAAAATGCCTGCCAATAGTGGAGCAACCACACCGGGTCCCGCTTCCACCAAAGACATCATGCCATTGACACGCCCCAACTGTTCCTTGGGAACCATGGTGCTGATCGCGGCAGAATATGCGGGCCATTGGAAAGCGTTGCCCAACCCGTAAATGACCGAGGCAAAATACAAATGCCAGAATTCAAGAATTCCTAATGCCTGAAATACAAGGATCAGAATCGTTGCGATCCCTGCAGTCAGGTCACTGACCATCATCATCACTTTGCGGTTATGGCGGTCCACCATCACACCCGCAATCGGAGAGATCAGCAGGAATGGAGTAATGAAGAAGACTTGCATCAAACCAAGCGCAGTCGCGCTTTCGGTCTGCTGAAACATCCAAATCGTGAGCCCAAACTGACTCATGGCGCTGGCAAGCACCGAGACAATTTGCCCCAGCCAGACGATGGTGAAGCCGAGCATTCCGCTTGGCGCTTTTGTTTCCGTAGTCTGCATCTTGTTATCCTGTCTGAAACTGAAATGGAGTCAAAAGCGGCGATGTGGCGCCATGCGACATCTCCCAACTTTTGACTCCGGTCACATCCAACCACAGAGGTGTTGGATTCCGTGTGTTACTGGATCAACTTATACAGGTTATAGGCTAACATCTCTCACTCACCTTTCATTATTCGACGAATATCTCAACATGCTCGCCGTCCACCTCATCGGTGACGTCGATGATCTTGCCTGTCACACCCATACGTAGGGCTTCCATCACATTGCTCATGTCCACGCCCTGAACTTCGGGAGCAAAATGCGCACCGATCTTGAGACCGGCATCCACCAGTGCAAGCGGAATCTGAACAGAAGCTTTGGAACGACCCGTACGTGTATCCGTGACGCGCACGCGCAACATGCGCGCCCCGCCCGCAGAAGGAGGACGTGGCGGTGTTGGCATGCCGCGGCGTGTCTCGTTCAATGCGGAGAGTAACTTGGCACCCTCCTCTGCGCTGATCTTGCCTTCCTCTATCAACTTCAGAATCTTCATTCTTTCTTCTGTATTTGCCATATTCCATTTCTCCTATCGCCGTTTGTTTCGCTGACACTGGCGAGCGCCTGCTACATTCTTATCCCGCCGC
>CAZYLM010000144.1:0-7102 GCA_964648645.1 uncultured Anaerolinea sp. | reverse complement strand
GTGAGATACATCAGGAAGCCCTTGACGATGGGCAGCTTGTGCGAACGGATGGTGACGACCGCATCGAACCCGATGCCAAGGGTATTGTCGAAATACTCCACACGCCCGTGTTCGTCGGTCATCGCACCGATATCCACCGCTTGAATATTTTCAGCCTTCAAGGCATGGGCAAGAGCGTGGTCAGCTTTTTTTTGATTGATGCCAATGGAAAAGGCAAAATCGTTTCCCGACCCTATGGGGACCACACCCATGACCGGGCGCTTCTCCGCAGGGACTTGCATCAATCCGTTCATGACTTCATGCGCGGTCCCGTCGCCGCCCATGGCAATGACCATGTCATATCCTTCTTCTGCAGCCTGTTTTGCAAGTTCGATCGCGTGGGTGGGATAGACCGTCCCGCTCCAGGTCAGCTCTCCTTTGAACTCCTGAGCAATGGGGCGCAGATCGTTGGCTGTCTTCCAAGCGCGTCCCATATCTGCCATGGGGTTAAGGATGAGTTTTACTTTGCGGGGCATGGGCATGTCTCCTAGGCATATTTATATTTATAACCCCGATGGCTGGAATATGGTTCCCTGTCAGCCTTCGAAATTCGATCCGTTCACTTTGACCGGGTTCAGTTTTCCGGTAACCATCCTGGCAATAACAAACTCGCCGCGCCGATGTTTTTTGGCGTGATACAAAGCCGAATCCGCGGCACGGAGCAGGTCGATGGGGTTGTTTGCATGAAAAGGATAAACGGCAATCCCCGCTGTTATGCCCAACTTCATTTCCTTTTTCTGCGGGAAGGGAAATCTATACTCATCCATCAGGTCGATCACCTTTCGTGTGACCACCTGGGCAGCTTCGAGATCGGTATTACGCATGACCAGGGTGAGTTCGTCGCCGCCATATCGCGCGAGAAAATCGGAGGTGCGCATCCGTTGAGCGAGGAAATTGAAAAGGGAGTACAGCAGTTCATCCCCAAGGTTATGGCCGAAGGTATCGTTGACGGCTTTGAAGCCATCCAGGTCCATCATTACGACCGAGAAGGGAGCACCCGTCTGGTCGGCAAGGCGCCATTCCTCCTGCAGGCGTTCATCCAGGGCACGACGATTGGGGAGCCCTGTCACAGTGTCAGTATTTGCCATTTGTGTCAGACGCTTATAGAGGCGGGCATTGTAGATCGCCACCGCCGCCTGGTCTGCCAGCAGGCTGAGCAGGCGTATTTCGGATCGGGAAAATCTACCTGTAACAGTCCGCGACAGGTTCATGACCCCAAGGATCTCATCCTTGAATTTGAGCGGGACACCGATGATCGAGCCATACCAATGAGATGGGGCATCCTTGTAGAGCGGGTGGTTGTTCATGTCCTCTACAATGATCTGCTTGCCCTTCTCGACCACCGAGCGGGTCAACCCTTCCCTCCGCGGGATGGTCATGGGCTTGTTTCTGATCCCATCTTTATCCAGAGAGGCGCCGAACTCTAGAACGCCACGTTCGTAAAGATAAAAATGCACCGAATGGGCATACTTGACGAGACTCATCGCCTCAGTCACCATCGCGTCGAGCACTTTTTGCAGGTCGAGGTTCGAGATCAGGTTGAGACTGATGCGTTTGAGCGCGTCCAACTCATCTGCTTGATGCTTGACGGTAGCCATCAATGAATGCCTTGAAACGATCTCCTGTGTGCTGGACCTGGCTTCATCTTCTTCGTTTTTTTGGGGGGTGGGGAATTGCTCGCGAGACTCGACAAGGACCTGTATCAATTTTAGGATCGCCCGTTTCTCCTCGGGTGGGATAGAGTCGTCATGAGAGATGACTTCCCACGCACGGGAAAAAACCGTTCCTGGTTTGCTTTGTTTATCGCTCATTTTTTTACCTTGTCAGATAATAATCCCATCGGCAGGTAAAGCTCAGGTTACTCTTGTACTATTATACACTTACGACACGTTCAAAATCCCTGCCTTGGACTTGTGTTAGAATGATTTAAATTCAATAATATCGAGGTAAATGTGTCCGATTCGTCCAGGTTAACTCCCGCAACCCCGTTAACTCCGCGCAAACGTGCCCTCGTAATTGGCGCATCGGTGGGAATGGGAGCGGCGCTCTCACTCAAACTTGGAAGAGAGGGCTATGCACTCGCCCTTGTTGCCCGCCAAAAGGATAAATTGGAAGAATTATGTGCCCAGATCAACGGGAATGGCGAGAAGCTTGCTCTGGCATATCCTCATGACGTAGCGAAGTATAAAGAAGTTCCAGCCCTGCTGCGAAAGATCGTTGCCGAACTCGGCGGTTTAGACACGGTCATCTTCCTCGCCGGGATCAACCACCCACCCGGCGGCATGGACAAATACAACTTCGAAAACGATCGCCAGATGGTGGAAGTCAACCTGATCGGCGCGATGGCATGGCTTACCCCGATCGCAGAGATGTTCCAGAATGCCAAAGCCGGGCAGATCGTCGGCATCGGCTCCGTTGCAGGCGACCGCGGACGGGTGGGCAACCCGGGTTACAACACATCCAAGGCGGGTCTGCATACTTATCTCGAAGCGCTCCGCAACCGGTTGACCCGCCATGGTGTGAACGTGCTAACCGTCAAACCGGGCTTCGTCAAAACCGAAATGCTTAAAGCCGCAGTGGGACCGACCCCCTTTGCCATCCCGGTCGAACAAGCGGTCGATGATATCTACAATGCCATGCGTAAACGCAAACAGACCGTCTACACGCCGTTCTTCTGGGCGTATATCATGCAGATCATCCGGCATATTCCCTCTTTCATATTCAGGCGGATGTCTTTCTAACCCAATAAAACCTGACAGGTCGTTGAGACCTGTCAGGTTTCATAAATAACCATGTTCAAAACCTTCAAACAATTCGAAAACTTCGGTCACTCGCTAAATGCACCCGGATATCACATCCAGGCGCGCACCACGGAAGATATCCATTCCGCGTTCGAACTTGCCAAAAAGCACGGACTGACCGTCACCGCTCGCGGCGCGGGACGCAGTTACAACGACGCCGCACTGAACGGCGGTGGGATCGTGCTGGATATGTCAGCGATGAATCTGATCCAGTCGTGGAATCCAGCCACCGGCTTGGTAAGAGCCGAGTCCGGCGTCACACTCGAACAGCTCTGGCAGAAGGTCGAACCGGATGGCTGGTGGCCCCCTGTCGTATCCGGCACGATGAAAACAACGCTGGGCGGTTGTCTCTCTGCGAACATCCACGGTAAAAATAATTTCAAGATGGGGACCTTCGGCGAACATATAGTCGAGTTCACTGCGGTATTGCCGACCGGCGCTGAAGTGACCTGCTCGCCCAAAGTCAATGCGGATCTGTTCTACTCGATGATCAGCGGATATGGCATGCTTGGCATTTTCACTTCGGTGACCATGCAGATGAAACGCCTCCATTCGGGACTTTTAACTGTGGATGCCTTCCCTGTGCCGAATCTCCGCCGACACCTTTTTGCCCTCCAGGACGGCGCGCCGAACAACGATTACATCGTCGGCTGGCTCGATACGTTCGCGGGCGGTTCCTCCCTCGGGCGTGGACAGATCCACGCTGCGCGTTATCTGCACGAAGGTGAAGACCCAAATCCGCAAGAGACGATGAAGTTGAAGAACCAGATCCTGCCGCCGTATATCTTTGGCGTTTTTCCAAAGTCGATTCTTTATCAATTCATGAAGCCTTTTGCGAACAACCTGGGCTGGTCGCTGGTGAACCTGGCGAAATATGTGGCATCTTTGCGGACGCACACCTTCCGTCAGGCTCACGCGGCGTTTCACTTCCTTTTGGATTATGTGCCGAACTGGGAACTCTCCTATGGGCGCGGCGGGCTGATCCAATATCAATCCTTCCTGCCCAAAGAGACCGCCGAAGCCGCGTGGACGGAGATCATCTCACTCTCGAAGAAGCGCGGCATGCCTTCCTATCTCGGCGTGACCAAACGTCACCGCCCCGATAAATTCCTGCTCACCCACGCCGTGGACGGCTTCTCTTTCGCGATGGATTTTAGAGTCACCTCCTCCAACCAAGCCAAAATGCGCGAGATGCTTTTCGAGTTCGATAGAATCGTCATTGCCAATGGTGGACGTTTCTACTTCGCCAAGAACAGCGAAACGACAGCCGAGACCGCACTGGCTTTCTATGGTGAAGAGACGGTCAAGAAATTCAAGCGTCTCAAAAAACGCTGCGACCCGAATGGGTTGTTGGAATCTGACCTGTATCGCAGAATATTTGGGTAACCTGTTCTTTCACGTTTCATTATTCACATGACCTTTGAAAAGTGAAACGTGAAATATGGATCATCCTTCATCCCCTTTACCGTTATGCCCCTCCAAATTCATGACCTCGGTTTGATCGACTACGAGACCGCCTGGAAGCTGCAAGACGAATATGCAGCGCAGATCGCAGAGGGGATACGTCCGCCGACCCTGCTTTTGCTCGAACATCCGCACGTGTATACCTTTGGGCGCAAAGGCAATGCAGACAATTTACTCTGGAACGAAACTCAACTAAAAGAAAAAGGCATTTCCACCCATTGGGTCGACCGCGGCGGAGACGTGACCTATCACGGACCGGGTCAGTTGGTTGGCTATCCGTTGATTCCCCTTATGCCAATAAGACCTGACAGGTCTCAGGAGGTGTCTTCCGATCCGGATGATTCTTCCATGAGACCTGTCAGGTCTGACTATGTGGGCTACATCCGCAAACTGGAAGAGATGCTCATTAGCGTTTTGATGGGATACGGCATCGCCAGCGGACAAATCCCCGGCAAGACCGGCGTGTGGATCCAAGCCGACGTGCATTCACGCTGTCCGCGCTGCTCGCCCGAAGACCGCAAGAAACCCGCCAAGATCGCCGCCATCGGCGTCAAAGTGGACGTGAAAGGGGTAACACGCCATGGTTTTGCTCTGAACGTGGACCCCGATATGGATTATTGGAACGGCATCATCCCCTGTGGTCTACCAGAGCCGGTCGTTTCTCTGGCAGACTTACTGGACCCCGTCCCTTCAATGGAAGATGTGAAGGAGAGAGTCCAGGAGTCCTTCCGGACCATTTTTGGAAAGTTCTTTTCTTAATTTCTTTTTGTAAAAGATTACGTTGATCTAACAGATCCTCATGGAAAATTCCTTTAAAAATCCGTGCTTGTATATGAAATTTGTGTGCTTAAGATAAAGTCC
The DNA here is from genome assembly GCA_964648645.1 of uncultured Anaerolinea sp. GTDB lineage: Bacteria > Chloroflexota > Anaerolineae > Anaerolineales > Villigracilaceae > Villigracilis. The sequence goes on along the minus strand of CAZYLM010000144.1, from coordinate 1,937 downwards.
CTACGGCTGCTTTTTACGATACGCCAAAATGGGGAAACCATGAATGTTATATCAACGCCTCAATGGACGAGTACAAACTAAAGTGTGTTACAGTTTCAAAACCGAGTCGTTGATAAAGCTTCTCGGCAGGCGGTGACGAATCCAGTACACAGAGTTTATGCCCCATCTCCATTGCTGCCTTCATGGCAACGTCCATCAGAATGCTGGCGATGCCCAACCCGCGAACTTCAGGCAGGGTGACAACTGCATAAATCCCAGCCGAGCCCAGACCGCTATACAAACCGATCTTCGAAACAGCTTTACCATTCTTCCATGCCAGCCAGAATCGCATGTTAGAACTTTGACCTCCAGGGTCAAACGTGTCTATTATTTTATATAACAATGGTTTGTGTTCGTCCGGTACTCCCCAACGCCATGCAGCCAGGTCATATACTTCTTTTAGATCCTGTGCATTGACTGCCTCGCGTATTTCCAACCCCTCAGGTATGGAAGGCGGTTCCGGGAGATTCTCAAGAAGACGTGCCATGCCGGGGACAACTTCAATTTCATGCAAGCCGCGCAACTCCAGTCGTTTCGCGAGGTCTCTGGGTCTGGAGGACGGATGCACGATCCACAATTGAGGGACGTTGCGTTCTTTGTATCGGTCAACCAGTGAATCAATTCGCTGGTCAGCATTTTCATTCACCTCAAATTTGATGACTGAATTGTAGGGCAGGACGGGGATGGGTGTTTCGAACCAGATCGCATCCTTTTTCTCGTGCAAGGTGCAGCCCGGTCCGCGTCCGAATCCAGACCAGGTTTCCAACAAGTTCAACTCCACCTGGTGGATGACTTCGTCCGTGGAAATACCGTTAAAACCATCCATGGCTTTCTCCTTCTTGTATTGATAATATGTTTGTTGCGATACTTAGAACACCAATAAGACCACCAGCGCTACGATAGCAGGGACAGCTTGAATGTAAAAGATGCGTTTGCTAACAGTGAACGCGCCGAAAATCCCCGCAATGATGACACAACTCAGGAAGAAGATTTTCACCGGGTCACCTGCAATGAGTCCCCACAACAGACCGGCGGCGAGAAAGCCGTTGTATAAACCTTGATTCGCGGCAAGGGTCTTTGATTGTTTAGCCTGTTCCTCCGTCATGCGGAAGGACTTCATCCCACGCGGCTTGTCCCATAGGAACATTTCGAGGTAGAGGAAGAAGAAGTGCAAGAGCGCGACGATCACGATAAGAATGTCTGATACGAGTTTCATGGAGTTCTCCTTGGGCGAATGAGGTGACAGTCACTTTAAAAGAGACTGCCACCTTCAAGTATAGCAGACCCTAAAAACAGAACAAAAATTCTGTTATACTGACATCTATGTATTTGTAGGGGCGAGGTGACCTCGCCCCTACCGAGGTAACAAATGGCTAAAACCAAAACACACACCCGATATGTCTGCCAGCAATGCGGAAGAGTGTCTGCATCTTACATGGGCAAATGCCCGCAATGCAGCGCCTTCGACAGTATGGTGGAAGAAGTCGTCCACGATGAGCCTGCCGCGAAGAAAGGCGCAGTCAACGTCCGCGGGCTGACCGGCCGCTCGGAGCCGCGCCCCATCTCCGAGGTCAGTGGTGAGGCGGAAGATCGCGTCCATCTGCCCATCGGCGAATTCGCGCGTGTACTTGGCGGTGGCATCGTTCCCGGCTCCATCGTGCTTGTCGGCGGTGACCCGGGCATTGGCAAATCCACGCTGATGCTGCAAATGGCGATGGAGATGGCAAAGGTTCAGCGTGTGCTGTATGTTTCGGGTGAAGAGTCGGAACGGCAGATCAAGATGCGCGCCTCACGTTTGTTCAACGGCGGAAAGGACTTGCCGAAGGAACTACTGCTGGTGACGGAGACGAATCTCGAAGTGATCTTCAGCCACGTCCGCGAATCCAAACCGGACCTGT
>CAZYLM010000143.1:0-7159 GCA_964648645.1 uncultured Anaerolinea sp. | reverse complement strand
ATTGCTCCGTCACCGCCGGTCAATACTACATGAACCTGCCCTTCAACTCCGGCGCAGACCCCGCCGCTGTACAGCAGGAACTCGATAACGGCGACCTCAAAGTGGAGATCAACGGCACCGCGACCCAGGGCAGGTGTAACGTCCTGCCTGCCAATAACATGCTCTTATGCGCCTTCCCAGCCAGCAGCTTTCCCGCCTTTGGCGGCGCCAACACCATCCTCAATGTCGTCGATAAAGGCACCATCATCGATGTCATCCTCTTCAACAACGCCTGCACTGCCCCTCCGCCCCTGAACAGCGGCTCACCCGGTGACGGAGGTGATGGCGGCGTCCCTGCCTGTGACCCGCACTCCGACCCCTCCTGCCCGGTCGACTGCTCCAACCCTGCCAACGCCGACCTGTGCGGATAGTTCGCTCGTAAAGCAAGCCCGCCGCTTGGAACGGCGGGCTTTTTATTTTTAATGGTGCTTCAAGGTCTGGCAGTGATCATTGCCCGGGTTTCTCTTTGGGCGTGGAAACAGCTGCCTTTTCATACGTTTCGGTCCCCGCCCCTGGAGACGTGCCCGTTGCTTCCCCTGCAGCCGGTTCGCTCTTCTTCGCCTCGCCCTTGATCTGGCGGATGATGTCGTACCAGAACGACGAACCCTGCGAGACCGCGACTCCCGTAATGATGATGCCCAGGATTTTGTACCACAGCCAGGCATTGTCCGGGAGCGAATTCGACCATTTGGTATAAGGCGAGACCAATTCAGGATACTTCCCTTCCTCCTTCACCGGCTCCGGACGGATATACCACGGGTAACTCTTAACGACAGATTTGGTCCCCCCGCTTCCATCCTCCACCTCTTCCATCACATACCATGCCAGGTGAATCACCGCCAGGTCTTCGAGCTTGCCGTACAGCGCCTTGATCTCAGCCTGCGTATCCTCGCCCGACTCGTCCGATTGCAGAATCGCCTCCGCATACGCATCGGCTTTCTTGGTCAACTGCGGGTCGAACCATGCCTGCCCCGCGATCTGGATGCTGTCCACACCGAGGAGCAGCGCCACGATCAGCGAGATCCACAAGGCATAGGTCTTCGCGATCGCCGCAAATTTCTGCGCCGCCTGGTCCATCACCGAACCGAAATACGTCTCCAGCTTCTCCCGCCACTGGTCGAAGGAATAGAACTTCTCCTTCACGAGTTCCTTGAGTTTTTCTTTTTCCTCGAATTTTGCCGGGTGGCCGCTCAAACTCGGGATTTCTCCCGGCAGCTTATCGATCACATTGATGACCTTGTTCTGCCAGTCCGTCGCCGTGCCTTCCAGGTCGAACAACGCATCCACCAAGGCCTTCGGCTGGATTTTCTCCACATGGTCGGATAGCCTCGTTTTGCCGAACAACCGTCCCAGCCCGCCCCAGGCATAACGCACCGGGCGCAGCGAATTGATCTGCGGCAATTGCTTCAACCTCTCCACCGTGAAGTTTTTTGCATCCCCCGCGCCTTTCTCAAGGTGATTCTTCAGGAAATCTTCCAACACCCTGCCCCTCTGCTCAAAAAACTCCAACGCCCATTTGGTCAGGCTCGAAATGAGCATGCTCATCACGTAATACACCACAGCCAGGACGAGCGCCACACTGACGATCTGCGAAAGCGAAATGGTCATATCTGCTCCTTATTTGGGTGACGATGAACGCGCGCCGGTGATCTCACCGCCCGAACCGCTAAGATAAATTCCATTATAAGAATTTCAAAGCACATTTCAAGCCCACCCCCCGACCTCTGAAACTGCATTTAAGCCGCAAGGGTCAAATAAAAACCCGCCGGTCTTTCCGGCGGGCAGCATCTTACGAGGAATGCCTTGAGAGAGTGATCGAAGTCTGCGGCTGCTTCTTCTCCTTCTTCAGCTTGCGCTTCTCCTTCAGATCGTGCTGGGCTTTCTTCTTTTTCTCTTTCTTTTCCTTGTCGCGGTTGTGACCCATATCGGCTCCTTTCGGTTCCAGGTACATAATCATCATATACCGCGGCGCTGCAAAAAACAACCCCCGCCAGCCTCGGATCACCCCGGACTCCGCAAGTTCTACTTGCGGGCTTTCCCATGGCATTGCCGTCCTGAGCGGAGACTCCGAGTGCAAGTCGAGGATTCGCAGTCGAAGGACGCCACATCACCCCGGACTCCGCAAGTTCTACTTGCGCCTTTTCCACACCGCCAACAGCCCCGCGATGACCAGAAGCACAAAGCTCCCGTTCACAAAGAACCACTTGACCAGCGTAAAGACCGGCGCAAGTGAGCCCGCCAGCGGCGCAGGTGCCGGATACGTCAGCATGTAAACCGACGCAGCGATGTTCTCACAATAATCGAAGAACGCGCCCAGGACCGGGAAGAGGTTCAGCAGCCTCCACTTGTTCTCCGGCTCCGGAATGCCTTTGTTCAACAGCCAGCTGATGGAAGTGGCAAGAAAAGCGAGATACGCAACCGGGAAGATCAGGTCGAAGGTGAAGCGCGCGTATACATATGCCGAACGACCGTCCGCGCCGTAGGCTTCTGCCATGCGCGCCAGGTCCGCGCTCGAATAGAAATACGAAGTATCCGGCGAGCCCGCCCCACCCGAAACCGTCTCAGCCTTCTGCGCCTGCCTCGGCAGGACGAAGACCATGAACAGGATGAAGACGACCAGCGCCGCGAGGGTCACGGGTCCGCTTGAGACGCGGTAAAGGACCTGGGAAAGTTTATTCATAATAATATGTCAGCCACAGAGCCCGCAGAGTTATTGAGTTTTTCTCAAGTCCTCTGTGCCCTCTGTGGCTAAGGGTTTGGGATAATTTATTTATGCCCGGAGAGATGTCCGCCCGCCTCAGCCCGGTCCAACACCTCTTGAATGGTGCGGATCAACTCACGCGCGGCTTGTTCGCTCAACTCCACAGCCACTCTCGCCCCGAGCCCCTGCGTCTCGTTCACGAAGTCGATGTTGAGCGCATGCTCGTACGGCGCATCGAAGGGATGGTCATACGAAACATTGGCTTGATTCAACTGGAACCAGCCGTTCATGCCCTTCCCGCTTCCTTCGATCTTTACCTTTTCAACGATCATCGTACACATGTTGTTCTCCTTATGTCATTGCGAGCCGCGCTTCTGGTTTTGCGGCGAAGCAATCTTATATACTCACCTTACGCACCTGCCCTTCGACTACGCGGCGCTTAGAGCGCAGTCGAAGGGCGAGTGGATGTGGAATTACCATAAACCATAATTGCGTAAGGAGAGTTATATATGCTCTGGCGGGGGCTTAGCCCCCGCCAGAGCGAAGGTCTTCTTTACGATAGATACTTCTCCAAAAACGCCCAGACCTTGCCCCAACCGTCCATCGCCTGTGCCTGCCGGTACATCGGAGCGTGGTAATAGAAGAACCCATGCCCCGCGCCGTCATAGCGGTGGAACTCATAGGTCTTGCCGTGCTTCTTCAACTCCGCTTCGTGCTGGTTCACCTGGTCCGGCGTCGGGCTTGAGTCATCGTTGCCGAACAGACCCAGAATGGGGCAGGGCAGGTCTTTGGTGTAATCGATTGGCGCGACCGGGGTCTTTGGGTTGAGTGATTCCGCGGGCATCACTACGCGTCCACCCCAGCAGTCCACGACCGCATCGAAGCCCTTCGCGCGGCAAGCCGCAAGGTAGGCGTGCCGTCCGCCCGAGCAGGTGCCAAAGATGCCGACCTTCCCGTTCGAGGCTGGCAGTGCGCGGATGAATTTCATCGCTCCTTCAAGGTCGCCCACAGCCTGGTCATCGGCGATCCCGCCGTCTGCGCGGACCTTCGCCGCCACATCCTCCGGCGTTCCATGCCCCGCGCGGAAGTACAGGTTGGGTGTGATGGTCAGGTATCCGCGCAGCGCGAATTTGAATGTCGCTTCGCGGTACCACTGGTCCCAGCCGGGCATGTGATGCGCCAGCACCATCGCCGGGAAGGGACCGTCACCCAACGGTCGCGCAAAATAAGCATTGATCTCATCGCCGTTCGCGCCTTTCATCGTCACGGTTTCTGCGATCAACCCTTCGTGCATATCGGTCGTGTACATGCTCTCTCCTTTTGCTTTTTATTCGGTAAATCTATTGCCTAAATAACCGCAGAGCGCACCGGGACCCTGTATTACCGTCTATTTCCCTGTGAACTATGTGGCAAATGCACTGGCATGGGTGTGCCTGAATTCAAAGGCACAAGAATAATGTTACTCTGGGTGTATCGAAGAGTCTCCGATTCGCCGAACCGAGTATAGCATGGTGACATGCTCCCGCCACAAGCATCTGCGACCCGGGCGAGTTTTTTATCAAGGGCTATCACCTAAACCTCCAGCCCTCTGTGATCTCTGTGACACATGATCATCTGTTCACTAAAAGAAAATTCCACTTGCAAGTGCATAGACCCCGAATGCGATGATGATCGCACCGGAGATGCGGTTGATCCATGCCATATGAGTCTGGGTCAGGCGGTCGCGCAGGATGCCCACGATGAAGCTGAGGGTCAGCCACCACGCAGCGGAGCCTGTGAAGACTCCGGCAACCATCACAAGAGGGGAGCCTGTAGTCGTGCCGAGCATCGTCCCGGCGAAGATGGCGGCGAACGAGAGAATGGTCATTGGGTTGGTGATGGTCAGGAAGAACGTGGAGAGATACATGCTCCATAATCCGTCTGCTGTTGCTTCTGCCGGTTTGTCCGATGGCTTCTCTCGAAATGTTTTCACCCCCAGATACATCAGGAACAAGCCGCCGATCAGTTTCAACCAAAATGCATTATCAAGGAGCAAGCCTGTGATTGCGGACAGGCCAAAGGCGGCAATGGCGCCATAGACCATATCTGCGCTGGCGGCGCCCAGCCCGGATACAAAACCTGCCAGCCTGCCGTTTGCCAATGTGCGTCGGATGCACAACACGCCGATCGGTCCGACCGGGGCGGCGATGGAAATACCGATGATAAAAGCTCTGAGAAATAGCACGGGTCACCTGCAAGATGTTCTGTATTTGTCCAATTCCCAATTCTTATGGAGGGCATTGAAGTTCATCTTATTCGCTTCTTTACAAAATTCCTGCGGACTAGTTTCGTATTCGATCACGAATACCGGTTTGCCAGCTTTGATGAACGGCAGCAACTGGTCGCATTCTCCGAACGAGAAACATTCCTCATTGAGGATCCAGTCGAAATAAGGCAGCAGGTCGGGGATCTGACCGAGGTCGTTTTTTAAACCGATCAACAATCCGCGTTCATGAGCCGCGCTCGCAAGAAAAATGTTGTACGCGAGTTGGTCCTGGTAGGTCAGGGGGAAGCCGGTGTCGTTCTCGTACCCGTTAACGTTATCCGGGTCCACGCCGTCACAACCTTTTTGGGCTGCCATATCCAGGCGCGCTTCCATGACCGGTTTCAAAGCATCGATTTGACGAATATCGAGCCAGGTCTCGCCCTTCCAGCCTTCCATTGGTCTGCCTAGCGTCCTCGAAGGGAAATCTCCCACATCGGACCGCCAGTTTTCATGTGACCCTGCGCTGAAATAACACATCACAAAGACAGCCCGTGCTTTGAGTTCCGATATGGCATCAGCATCCGTGTCAAATAGATCAATGTTGAACGCATCCACATCCAGGGAGGTGTCGATCTCACCGGTGTATTGGATCTGCCAGGACATTTCCAATGGAAGGGAAGGGTTGGCAGGTTTAAGTGCCAGGGTCGGTTCGATGTCTTTCGTTGGCGCAGCGACGCCGCTCGAACAGGATGTGATAACAAAGATTGATAGTATGAGTAGGCTGCGGGCGAGCGGGGTTGGCATGAAATAAAAAAGACAGCCATCCAGAGATGGCTGTCTTTGGCGGATTGACTAAGCGCTCGCTTCGCTCTTTTTGAACCAGGTCTTCCATTCTGCGTTTTCCCAAACGACCAGGATGGGCGCAGCGTTGAAGATGGAGGAGTAGGTTCCGCTGAAGATACCGACGAGCAGGATGATGGTGAAGTGCCGGATGCTGTCACCGCCGAAGAGGGTCAGCGCAAACAACGTGAACATGACCGTCAATTGCGTGGTCACAGACCGGTCCAGCGTCTGGACGATGGAGTGATTTACCATCGTCTCATATCCAATGCGCCGGGCGAGATGTGAGTTTTCGCGCACCCGGTCGAACACCACGATGGTGTCATGCACAGAGAAGCCGATCACGGTCAACAGGGCGGTGAGGAAGAGGGCGTCTGCTTCCCAGCCGAGGAAGTACCCCAGCATGGCTTCCACGCCGAGCACGACGAACACATCATGCAGCATCGCGAGGATGGCGGCGGTGCCGTAACGATAGGCATGCTCGACACTACGGAACGCCCACCAGATGTAGAACAGGATCGCGGCGGCAGCCATCAGGATGGCGACACCGGCGGCGCGGGTTACCTCGGCGCCGATGGAGGCACTGACCGAGGTGAAATTTAAAACGGTCACTTTCGAACCCGAAAGGCTTTCCATTTCCGCCACGATCTGACCCTTGGTCTCATCGGACATGGTCTTGGAGCGGATCGAAAAAGCATCCTCCCCAAGCGGTTGGATGATCGGGTCCTTGATCGTTTCATCGGCGGTGGAGAATTTGGAATAAAGCTCCTGGATGTCACTGACAGACAGGCGGGTGCCTTCGAATTGCACTTCCAACAGTGAGCCTCCACGGAAGTCGATGCCCAGCGGCAACGGACCTTGTTTGGTCGCTCCCCAGTTGATCCCCATGAAAACCAGCCCGGGGATGATGACGAGCAGCGAGATCAGAAAGTAAAGATAACGATTCTTGATGATGTTCATGACAGCTTCCTAAAGACCGAACCAGCCGGGGTGGTCTGTGTTCTTGACATTATCCAACACGGTGTGCAGGAAGGTGCGTGTGACAGTGATGGCTGTGAAAAGGCTGACGAGCACACCCAGCGACAGGGTAACGGCAAATCCCTTCACCATGCTCGCACCGAACGTACTCCCGAAAAGGAACAGGATGAGACAGGTGATGAGGGTCGAGCTATTTGAATCACGGATCGAGGGCCAGGCGCGGCTCCAGGCGAGATCGATCGCCTGACGCAGGTTGCGTCCCGCCCGTAATTCTTCCTTGAGGCGTTCGAAGATCAGCACATTCGCATCGACAGCCATACCCACGGAGAGAATGAAACCGGCAATACCAGGCAGGG
>CAZYLM010000142.1:0-7203 GCA_964648645.1 uncultured Anaerolinea sp. | reverse complement strand
CGCAGAGAGCGACTACCTAGATGAAGTCTTGGGGCATACCAAATCGCTTCAAAAAACACTCTTTTCCGAGATGAAGGACAGGATCCAGGAAGCTGATTCAACCGTCCCTGAGAAGCGAGGCGACTTCTTCCATTATGAAAGGCTCGAAGAGGGGAAACAATATCCCATCTTTTGCCGCAAGAAAGGCACGCTTGATGCACCGGAGGAGATCCTTCTCGACCAGAATGAACTTGCAAAGGGAAAGGATTTTTGCGGCATCAGCGGGTTTGAAACCAGCCCCAATGGAACCAAACTCGCCTATCTGGCGGATTTCGATGGCAGGGAAGTTTTTACACTTTACATCAAAGACCTCGAGACCGGAGAATATTTCCCGGAAACAGTTGGGAACGTGTTGGGCAGTGCGTACGAAAGAATGGGCGTCGAATGGGCAAACGATAACAAAACCCTCTTCTACGTCACACTCGATGATACCCTGCGCCCCGACAAGTTGTTCCGGCACGTCATTGGAACTGATCCGAAAGAGGATGTCCTAGCAGTACACGACCCGGATGAATCATATTTTCTTTATCTCGGCAAAACACGCGATGACGCATTGATCACAACCTACCACTACAGCACTAACACCAGAGAGTATCGATTTCTGAATGCGAACGATCCGACGGGTACTTTTCAAATCCTTCAGCCTCGTATCGAAGGGTTGGACTATAACGCCGCATACCACGACGGAAAATTCTTCATCGTCCATAACGAGAACGCCAGAAATTTCAAACTAAGCGTTGCGCCCATGAACGAACCGGGAAAAGAGAACTGGAGGGAGATCCTTCCCCATCGCGAAGATACGTTGGTGGAATTTGTAGATACGTTTGCCAGCCATCTAATTTTGTTTGAACGCAAAGGCGGCTTAAGGCAAATTCGGATCAGCGACGTGGACGGCTTCAGCAACGTCCGTTACGTGGAATTCCCGGATGCCTCCTACAATGTATACCCAGAAGTAAATCCCGAATTCAACACCCATCTTCTAAGGCTGAAATACTCTTCCCTCATCACGCCGAACACCATTGCTGATGTAAACATGGACACAGGGCACTGGGAGGTTAAAAAAGTGGATGCAATAAAGGGCTTCGACACATCAAATTACGCCCTCGAGCGCATCCATGCGACGGCGCATGACGGCACAAAGGTTCCGGTGACAATTGCCTACCGCAGGGATGCGCAGAAAAAAGATGGGGCAAATCCTGGTCTGATGTATGGATATGGTTCCTATGGTGCCACAATCGACCCGTGGTTTGACCCGAATCGGATCAGCCTGCTCGACCGGGGATTTGTTTACATCATTGCCCACATCCGCGGGGGGTACGATATGGGACGGGATTGGTACGAACAAGGGAAAATGGAAAACAAGCGCAACACATTCACCGATTTTATAGCCTGCGCTGAACATCTCATCAGGGAAGGCTATGTATCCAGGGATAAATTCGCCGCACAGGGAGCTTCCGCGGGCGGCTTGTTGATGGGCGTCTGCATGACAATGCGACCCGACCTGTTCAAGGCGATCATCGCCAAGGTTCCCTTCATGGATGTGGTTACGACGATGAATGACCCCTCCATTCCGCTCACCACTCAGGAATACGATCAATGGGGTAACCCCGCCGATGAAAGGATGTTCGACTACATGCTCTCTTATTCGCCCTACGACAACTTGAAAGCTGTGGAGTATCCGAACCTGCTCATTACCACCGGATTGAACGACCCGCGTGTGGCATTTTGGGAGCCAGCCAAATTCATCGCCAAACTCCGCGAATTGAAAACGGACGACAACCTGGCAGTTTTTTATGTAAATTACAATTCCGGCCACGCCGGTGCTAGCGGTCGATTCGACTCGATGAAGGAGATAGCGCTGGATTATGCTTTCCTGATCGACAGGTTTGGATTGCCAAGATCTTAAGTCTTCGGGTAGGAAATTTCATAAACAAAAAAATCCCGGGTTCCAATACCGAACCCGGGATTTTTTTTGTTTTATTTACAGCGGCGGTACTGCGTTTGCAACTGCATCTTCGAGCATCTTTGTTGTCAACGACTTGGGGCGTTCAATGGGCATGCCGAGGGCACGCGCCCAGACAAAGTTCGCTGTTACACCAAGGGCGCGCCCGACGCCAAACAGCACAGTATAGAAATCGAACTCACGCACACCATAATAATGCTGGAGAGTGCCGCTGATGGCATCTACATTGGGGGCGGGGTTTTTCGCCTTGCCCTGTTCTTTTAGTACGGTGGGAACCACATCGAAGACCATATCCGCAAGGCGGACAAGATCGTCCTGAGGGAAGCGAGCCTTGGCAAATTCCATCTGGGCAGTAAAGCGCGGGTCGGGTACACGCAGAACCGCATGGCCGTAGCCGGGAATGACCTTGCCACTGTTTAGCGTGTCCCAGGCATATTTATACAAATCATCGCGTGATGGCACACCGTTGAAGCGTTTATGTACATCCAGCAGCCAGCCAAGACATTCCTGATTCGCCAAACCGTGGAGCGGCCCTGCAAGCCCGCTAAGGCCGGCGGAATAGGCGAAGTAAATATCGGAGAGTGAAGAGCCAACCAAATGCGTTGCGTGAGCCGATACATTTCCTGATTCATGGTCAGAGTGCAGGATAAAATACAGACGGGAGAGATCGGCATATCCTTTTTTGTCGGCAACCTTCATCATGCGGGCGAAGTTTGCGCCGTAATCCAGTTTGGGGTTGTAGTTCGGTTTCTTCTTTTCGCCAAAGTATTTATAGCGATAAATAAACGCCGCAATCACGGGAATCTTCGCCGTCAGGTTAAGGCTGTCCTCAAGGGCGGGCTCCCAGTAGGCATCCTTCTTCATTCCTTCTTTATATTTCCTGGCAAATTCAGAACCTCGCTCAAGGGACATCACCGCAAGATTCAGGAGGATCATGGGGTGAGCATCCTTGGGCATATCCTTCAGCATTTTGTAAACATAGTCTGGAATGTCCGCGCGCTTTTCCCACTCGGCTTCGACAGCCATTGCCTCATCCATAGTGGGGACATCGCCGACCATAAGCAGGTAATACAAACCGCCCACCAGCGGAACTTTCGTCCCGCGCGCCTTGGGCAGTTTCTTCAAAACCTCCGGGATGGACATGCCGCGGAAGCGGATGCCCTCGTTTGCATCGACATAAGAAACGTCGGTGAGCAGGGATTTGATGTCGCGCATCCCGCCCACGATTTGACCGACTGTCACCTTGTCCACCACCACATCAGCATGCTCCTTGGAAAGGACCTTGATGCGCTCCCGCCAGGCGGGAAGTTGAGCAGATATTTTTTCATGCAGGATCATGATAAGCTCCTAGTTTATTTGAGAAACGCCGCTTATAGTGCGCGACGCGAAATTCACATATCGGTCGCACATTACTCGTCGCGTTTTAGAGACTAACCACACTCTTTAATGCATCGTGCGATTCGCGCACCGACGCCGCCGACTTTTCGAACATGGCTTTCTCGTCGGCATCGAACTTGTATTCGATCACTTTTTCCATGCCGCTCGCGCCGAGCATTACCGGCACGCCGAAGTACATATCGTTCAATCCGTATTCACCGTTCATGTAGGTGGCGCAGGGCACGATCAACTTTTTATCCTTCAGAATCGCTTCGGCCATCTGCACACAAGCCATCGAAGGCGCATAGTAGGCAGAGCCGGTCTTCAACAGATTCACGATCTCGCCGCCGCCCTTGCGCGTACGGTTGACGATGGCTTCGAGCTTATCGGCAGGGAAATAATCCTTCAATGGAATACCGGCAATGTTTGAATGGCGTGTGAGCGGCACCATCTCATCGCCATGACCACCGAGAACGTAACACTGAACATTTTCCACCGACACGCCAGCTTCCATGGCAACAAATGCGCGCATCCGGGCTGAATCCAAAATGCCGGCTTGACCAATGACACGTTCCCGCGGGAGCCCGGTCATTTTCATGGTGAGGTACGCCATCGTATCGAGCGGGTTGGTCAAAACGATGAAGAAGGCATTTGGTGAATGTTTGAGGGTTTCTTTTGCGGCTTTTCCCACGATCTCGGCATTGGTCTTGAGCAAATCTTCACGGCTCATGCCAGGTTTACGGGCAATCCCCGCCGTGATAATGATGATGTCTGAATTTTTGGTGTCTTCGTAATTATTCGTCCCCACCACATGTGTGTCCTTGCCAATAATAGGCATGGCTTCGAGCATGTCCAGGCTTTTGCCTTGAGGCATCCCTTCGACCACATCCAACAGGACCACATCGGCAAGTTCGCGCTCTGCGATCCAATGGGCAGCAGTGGCACCTGTATTTCCCGCGCCAACTATCGAAATTTTCTTCATCGTTCCTCCATGAACATCGGCCTTCTAGCCGGATTTTATTAAATATTCTATCCGAAAGCGGCGGAGACCAATAGTACAAAATGTCATAATTTTGGTCGAAAAAGAACGGACTCACCTCTCAAGCGAGTCCGTTCATGCGGCTTGGTAATGGATTCTTCCCTTTGGGAAGGGCAGCCACTTCAAAGTTTGAGGCGAAGCCTATCCGCTTACTTCCTTAACTGTGAGCAGCTTCCTCTTCCAGCGACTCGAGATAACGGGTCGCCTGGATCGCTGCCGCAGCACCCATGCCAGCCGAGGTGACTACCTGCTTGAAGGTGGCATCTGCCGCCTCCCCTGCCGCGAACACGCCGGGGACGCTGGTCTCCATTTTGTCGTTGACCTTGAGGTAACCGAGGTCACTCATTTCGAGTTGACCTTTGAACATTTGAGTGTTGGGTGTATGACCGATGAATACGAACAAGCCGTCGGTTTCGAAGGTGCTTTCTTCATTGGTTTGTACATTTTTGAGTTTAAGCGTGGTGAGTTTTTCACCCTGCAACACTTCGGTAACGACTGTATTGAGGATGAAGTTCATCTTGGGGTGTTCTTTGGCTCGCTTCTGCAAAATGGCGCCCGCGCGGAATTCTTCGCGGCGGTGAATAAGCGTAACCGATGAAGCGTAGCGGGTGATGAAGAGGCCTTCTTCAAAGGCGCTATCGCCGCCACCTACAATGACGACTTTCTTATCTTTGAAGAACCAGCCATCACATGTGGCACAATACGAAACGCCACGCCCGGTCATTTCATATTCGCCGGGAACTTCAAGATGAACAGGACTGGCACCTGTGGCGATGATGACGCTGTCGGCATAGTAGTCGCCGCTATCGGCGGTCACTTTGTAAGGGCGGTGGGAAAAGTCCACTTCGTGCGCCATGTCGAATTCGACCTTAGCGCCGAAATGTTCGGCTTGCTTTTGGAAGAGTTCGCCAAGCTGCGGTCCGCCCACACCTTCGGGGAAGCCGGGGTAGTTTTCAATGGTGTGTGTGAGCGCTGCCTGCCCGCCCAACTGCATCCCTGTAAGCACAACGGGTGCGAGTTCAGCACGCGCTGCGTACAACGCGGCGGATAAACCCGCCGGGCCTGCTCCAAGGATGAGAACTTTTACGTGTCGGTTATCTGTCATGATTTCCTGCCAATTTTGAATTTCTTTCATCGTCAAGACGATGGGTTTGGTTCGATTATTACGGTTTGCATTTTATCAGATGCGCAAGGTCTGGAAAGGTTACAAATTCCGCCGTCTGTGGTCAGACGGCGGACAACTGACAACGGCCTGAAGTCTATCGTCTGCCGTCATCTCTTACACTCCTCCTACACAACCTCCATAGTCTCCACATTCTCTGGCTGAGTCATCCACATTTCCTACATACTGAAATGCTAAATTTTAGAGTATGGATGACAGACGATGGATGATTGACCATCGTCCACAAAAGGAGAGACGTATTATATGAAAGCCGTTGTACATTACGCCTATGGTTCACCCGATGTTTTGAAAATTGAAGAAGTTGCCAAGCCTGCCGTCACGGAAGATGGGGTTCTGGTTCGCATTCATGCATCCTCCGTCAACCCGGCAGAGTGGTACAGCGTAAAAGGGTTGCTGATCGCCCGCGGACCGAATGGATTGTTCAAACCCAAAAACCCGCGTGTTGGTGGAGATTTTTCCGGAGTGGTCGAGGCGGTTGGCAGCAAGGTGACAGACTTCAAGGTTGGCGATGAAGTGTACGGTGGGCGCAGCGGAGCATTTGCCGAATATATCAATGTTGTCAATGCCATAGTTCGCAAGCCCACAAACATTTCACACGAAGAGGCAGCGGCAGTCCCAACGGCGGCGCTCACTGCCCTACAAGGATTAAGAGACCACGGGAAGCTCAAGCCCGGTGACAAAGTATTGATCAACGGCGCGGCAGGAGGCGTGGGTACCTTCGCGGTGCAGATCGCCAAAGCACTCGGTGCCGAAGTGACCGGTGTGACCAGCACCAAAAACGTGGAGATGGTCCACTCGCTTGGGGCAGACCATGTCATTGACTACACCCGTGAAGATTTCACTCAAAATGGGCAGGTATATGACTTGTTCCTGGATGTTGCCGGCACGCGGTCGTGGCGGGAGTACAAGCGTGTCTTGAAGCCCAACGCCCACTTTGTCATTGTCGGGTCACCAAAAGGGAATCGGGTTATCGGTCCGCTGAGCTATGTGCTCAAGATCAATTTTGGGGCAATTGGCTCAAGTCAAAAAGTATCTTTTTTCATCGCACAGTTCAGTCGGGAAGATCTCTCAACGCTGCGCGAACTGATCGAAGCTGGAAAAATAAAACCAGTGGTAGAAAAGGTCTATCCGTTGCACAAAGCAGCTGATGCCATGCGTCATTTAGGAGCAGGGCACGCACGCGGGAAGATCGTGCTCAAAATGTAATAAGCGAATTTGCATGTAGCAACAATTACCTCAGAACAACGTATACTGTGAATACGCTTTATCGCATGTTTATGCAGGAGACCTAAATGGAAATCTCATATTTCGAGTTTGCAAAACACCTCATCCGCTTCAACCGCCAGGTCTACCTTGACCACAATGCGACGACACCCGTCAGCGAGCATGTGCGTAAAAAAATGGATCAGGCGTTGAAATATCATTATGGCAATCCCTCGTCTTTTTACGGCATGGGTAGAAAATCGGCAAGTCTCGTAGAGGATGCACGCGAGCATGTGGCAAACGCCATTCATGCCAATGCATATGAGGTGATCTTTACGGCTTGTGCGACCGAGTCCAATAATGCTGTGCTGAAATCGGTTGCCGAGCATTTTTACCCAA
>CAZYLM010000141.1:0-7239 GCA_964648645.1 uncultured Anaerolinea sp. | reverse complement strand
AAGTGAACCTAGCCAGACCTGGAGGATGTACAACTTCGAGGGGACGGGTTTGGGTTCATTAACATGCGCCTATTATACCCAGTTAATTAAAAAGTGAAAGTTTTCGGTTGACAAAACATGCCGGATATTCAATAATTGCCCAGCAATCCAAATTCTGCAATGGGAGCGGCGAGATGGAAGCAAATCACGGCAGTTCGGCTCTACCTTCACAGGCGCGGGTGGTTATTATTGGCGGCGGAGTGATCGGATGCAGTACCGCCTATCATCTGGCAAAACTTGGCTGGAAAGATGTCGTCATCCTCGAACGCAAGCAATTGACTTCCGGCACGACCTGGCATGCGGCTGGGCTCGTCGTCTGTGGCGGATTCGCAACTGAAACCATGCTGGAACTGGCGCATTACACCCGCGAGTTGTATCGCAATCTCGAAAAAGAAACGGGCATTTCCACTGGTTTCAAGCCGGTCGGGTATATCCAAGCGGCAAGCTCAGCCTCTCGTTTGCGGATGCTTCGCAAGAACGCAGCCTTTGCCCGCTCAATGGGCATTGCGGTGGAGGAAATATCTGCGGCTCAGTTCAAAGACTTATGGCCTCTCGCAGACCCGAGCGGAGTCAGCGCCGGATTTTATTTTCCCGATGATGGACGTGCCAACCCCGTGGATGTGACCATGTCCCTGGCAAAGGGTGCGCGGGATATGGGTGTGCGCATCTTTGAAGGCGTTGAAGTTGCCACCATCCAGAAGCGGAATGGCTACGTTGTGGG
Organism: uncultured Anaerolinea sp.; assembly: GCA_964648645.1. Lineage (GTDB taxonomy): Bacteria > Chloroflexota > Anaerolineae > Anaerolineales > Villigracilaceae > Villigracilis. The sequence goes on along the minus strand of CAZYLM010000141.1, from coordinate 6,479 downwards.
CGTAACCACGACGACTGGCGAAGCCATTACTGCTGAATATGTCATCAATTGTGCCGGGATGTGGGGGCGAAAGATCGGTAAGTTGGCAGGAGTGGATGTTCCGCTTCAAGCGGCGGAACATTATTACCTGTTGACAGAGCCGATCGAAGGCGTCCATGCGAACCTGCCTATCTTGGAAGACGTGGATACTTATTCCTACTTCCGCGAAGAAGTGGGTGGATTGATGCTCGGTCTGTTCGAGCCGGTTGCCAAGCCATGGGGCGTGGATGGTATCCCCGCCGACTTTGCCTTCGGCGAAATTCAACCGGATTGGGATCGCATGATGCCGTACATCGAAGCCGCAATGGAACGTGTGCCGGTCTTGAAGACAGCTGGAATCCGTAAACTCTTCTGCGGACCGGAGAGTTTCACCGCGGATATGACCATGCTCGTCGGCGAAGCACCCGAATTGAAAAATTTTTTTATTGCGGCTGGCATGAACTCGTTGGGTATTTTATTGGGTGGCGGAGTTGGCAATACCCTCGCGCATTGGATCGTGGACGGTGTCCCTCCGCTGGATGTGGGCGAGATCAACATTGACCGGATGCTGCCGTATCAAAACAATCAACGATATTTGAGTGACCGTGTGGTTGAGATATTAGGCTTGATGTATAAGGAAACCTTTCCGAATACACAACTGCAAACTGCCCGAAATGTCCGCAAATCCATTTTGCATGAAAAGTTAGCCAAGCACGGTGCATTCTTTGGTTCGTCCGCCGGGTGGGAATATGTCGACTGGTTCGCGCCGAATGGGAAGAAAGCCGAAGTCGAAAAATATAGTTGGGATCGACAAAACTGGTTCGAATACAATGCCGCCGAACATAAAGCCTGCCGTGAAAATGTCGTACTAATGGATATGTCTATGATGTCCAAATTTCTCGTGCAGGGACGGGATGCATTGAAATTGCTCGACCGGATTTCTGTCAGCAATATCAATGTGCCGGTGGGCAAGGTGGTGTATACCGAGTGGTGCAACGTACGCGGTGGAATCGAAGCCGACCTGACAGTAACCCGCATTGGCGAAGTATCGTTCATGGTGGTTTGCTCAGACCTTGCGCACCGTCATGCCGAAACATGGATGAGACGTCACATTGAAGTAGATGAACAGGTCTTCATTGTAGATATGACCTCGGCGTATGCGCTTATCAACGTGCAGGGACCGGAGTCTCGCGCGCTATTGCAGAAAGTGTCTTATGCCGATCTGTCCAATGAAAGCTTCCCGTACATGTCGATGCGCGAGATCGACGTGCATTATGCGAGGGCAATGGCATTTCGCGTGACGTATCAGGGTGAGTTGGGTTACGAGCTTTATATCCCAACCGAATTTGCGCCGGCGACCCTTGATGTGTTGCTTGAAGCTGGGAAGGAACTGGGAGTTAAGCTCGCAGGCATGCAAACTCTCAATACACTGCGAATTGAAAAAGGCTATAGAGACTACGGTCATGACATTGATGCTACCGATACACCATTGGAGGCTGGGTTAAGTTTCCTGGTCGATTTCACCAAGCTAGATTTCATCGGTAAAGATGCGCTGGCGAGACAAAAAGCAGAAGGTCCGCTCAAGAAGCGTTTTGTGCAACTACTTCTTGATGACCCAGAGCCGCTTTTGTATTACGGCGAAATGATCTATCGAAATGGCAAGATCGTTGGCTACGTCCGCTCAGGGGCGTACGGATTCACAGTGGGCGGGGCAGTGGCGTTATCCATTATCGAAGATGATGAACCGATCGCAGAGGATTACCTCACGAGTGGCAAATTTGAGATCGAGGTGAATAATGTGCGTTATACCGCGAAGGCTTCGTTACGTCCGCTGTATGACCCGAAGGGCGAACGCGTGAAGATGTAAAACTTTCGGCGGGGTATTTTGCTTGGCTGGGCAATCCGCTTGAGGCGGAGAGTGAGGCGATTCCATTCAGAAGGATAAATAACACGTGACACATCCGAAAAAGTATGCAATAATTTCCCGAAATTTGCGCATGTTGCTCCAATTCCATAGATCTACTCTGGAGGATTAGATGAACCATGTTCAGAGCAAGCCCATTTTTCTTGTAATTTTGGTTGCGTTGTTGGCGTTATCTGGCTGCCAGCCAAAAGGCGATACGACACCTGCCACGGAATCGAACGGCATTGTCATCGTTATCCCCGAAGATCCGCCTTCTTTCAATCCGATCGTGGCGGATACCGGTTATGACGCGCTCGTGATGGAATTGGCCATGCTGGGTTTGAGTGACATCGACGCCGATGGGAAAGTATTTCCGGAACTTGCTGCCGAGCTGCCCACAACTGAGAATGGCGGAGTTGTGTTGAACGACGAGACGGGTGCCATGTCAGTGACATGGAAAATGCGCGATGACGTTAAATGGGCGGATGGGACTCCGGTGACTGCCGACGATGTAATATTTACATACAATGCCATTGTGGATCCGGAACTGGGTGGTTGGATTCCCGGTATCGATTACATTGAAAATGTTGAGAAGGTGGATGATCATACCGTTACGGTTAATTACTCTTCGGTATATACAGGTTACCTGACTCAGTTCGGCGGCGAGCAAGTGGTGATCTGGCCTGCACATTATTGTGATGCATCTCAGGGTTTTTCGGCCTGGGATTGTGGGCGCCAACCCTTAAGCAATGGCCCTTATGTTTTGAGCGAATGGGTGAACGGAGATCATCTCACCTTCACGAAAAATGAATCATATTTTGAAGAGGGCAAGCCTGCCATTGAAAAGATCACGGTGCGCATCATTCCCGATGCGGCGGTGCGCAAGACCATGTTGTTGAACGGTGACGCCGACCTGGATATGTGGACCACAGAGCCGATGATCGCAGAATTGGAAGGGCAGCCAAATGTTCAAGTCAGCCAGAGCCCAGAAAACCGCTGGGTGATGCGCATCTTCTTCAACCTTGCTGCAAAGGGAACGATCGACCCGGTTGCCACGCCGCACCCAATCCTCTCTGATCTGCGAGTCAGAAAGGCGATTCGGGCTGCGGTCGATGTGGATACCATATCGAAGGAGTTTTTCCTTGGATATGCCAAACCGGCATGGACGGAATTCATCCGTGAGCCCTATGTTTGCGAGGTTCCGCGTCCTGAATATAACCCCGAGGCTGCCGCAGCTCTTTTGGATGAAGCTGGCTGGAAGGACACCGACGGTGATGGCGTGCGCGAGTGCCGGGGCTGTGCAACGGCTGAAGAAGGTTATGTAATGGAAATGGATTTCAATACCTATGCCGAATATGGTGAGCCGTTGGAATTGACGCAGCAATACATTGCCGAAGCGCTGGGAAAGTTGGGTATAAAACTGAACCTCAAAGTTGTTGAAGGAAGTATTTTGTGGGCGGCTTCCACCGATGGCGGCATCGAACAATCTGGAAACTTCGATATGGATATTTGGGACGACGGTTACGCTGGAGTGGACCCGACAGATTTCCTTTACCAGTATTATTCAGCCGCATCCGCTCAACCGGACTTCGGTTATAACTTCATGCGCTGGTCGAACGATGAATTCGAGTCCTTGTTGGGTGATGTTTACACCCTTGACGAATCTCAGCGTAAAGAAGACTTCTGTAAGATGGCTGGCATCCTCGAAGAGGAACTGCCCATCCTGCCCCTTTTTACGGCCGTGAATGCCGATGCGCATTCCATCCGCTTGCAAAACGTACAATCATCCGCTAATGATCTGGTGACCTGGAATTCCGCGGATTGGACGTTGAAATAAGTTGTCCACCTACATTCTTCGAAGATTGATTCAAACAGCAGGGCTGCTCTTTTTTTTGAGTATCCTGCTGTTCGCTTTGGTTAACCTTGCTCCAGGCGGGCCGCTTTCCGGTCAGGGGCAGAGCCGCCATATCGACCCGGACAAAGTCGAACTGTTGGAACGTCAATTTGGGTTGGATAAACCTCTTCCCACCCAGTATCTTATCTGGTTGATCGGAAACGATTGGATGCAGGTGGATAAAGACGGCGACGGTGTGATGGACGGTTATGGGACCCGCCTCGGGATCCTGCGGGGTGATTTCGGTTTCTCGTTCCGGACTCGCCAACCTGTGTTGAGGGAGATCGGGCAGCGATTACCTAACACCATATACTTGACGGTGATCACGATCCTTGTGGCGGTCTTGATCGCGATTCCCATTGGGATCATTTCGGCTATTCGCCAATACTCGGTCTTCGATATTTCTGTTACCACGTTTTCGTTTGCCGGGCAGGCGATACCGGAATTCTGGCTAGGGTTGATTCTGATCCTTGTCTTTTATGCCTGGTTGAAGAATCCCTTCACCGGGGATCCGCTATTGCCCTCAGGCGGTATGACATCCATCGATATATCGGGATTTGACCTCGGTGATCGTATCGTGCATTTGATCCTGCCGGTTCTTACCGGTGCCTTGGGTTGGATCGCCTGGTATTCACGTTTTCTACGCTCGAGCATGTTGGATGTCATCCATCAGGATTATATTCGCACGGCGAGAGCTAAAGGTTTGTCGAACTGGGCTGTCTTGACCAAACATGGCCTGCGTAATGCGTTGGTCCCGCTTGTGACACTTTTGGCGCTCGATCTGCCATATTTGTTCGGCGGCGCGATATTCGTTGAAACACTGTTCGCATGGCCCGGAATGGCCCGGCTGTATTATCAGGCGGCTTTGGAGCGGGATTATCCTGTGTTGATGGCGGTGCTTATTATCGGAGCTGCATCCATTATTCTGTCGAACCTGCTGGCAGATATTCTATACGCCTATCTTGATCCGCGGATTCGATATGAATGAGTTGAATCAAACCATGCCAGTGAATAATGGGTTTGTCGCCCCGTCTTCCGAATCGTCGACCATGAGTGCTGGGGTTTGGAAACGGTTTAGACGCCATCCTGGTGCGATATTTGGAATGGTTGTGCTTGCCATTCTGATTGTTATGGCGTTGGCTGCCCCTCTCTCGCCTTATGACCCGGAGGCGTCTGAGATCACTGCCCGGTATGAACCACCGTCTGCTACTCACATCATGGGTACGGATGCGCTGGGGCGCGACCTTTTCACGCGCGTCCTTTATGGCGGGAGGGTCTCGTTGACGGTGGGTGTATTTGTGGTTCTTCTTTCGATTTTCATCGGTGTCCCCATCGGAGCATTATCAGGCTATTACGGTGGCGTGGTGGATAGCGTTCTGATGCGCATTACCGATGCTTTTCTATCCCTGCCTTCTTTCCTTGTTTTGATTTTGCTGAGCGCGATCCTGCTCGAGGTGGAGATTCCCTTTTTGCAGGGGAACAGTGTCTTTACCATCAGTTTTGTCATCGGCATTTTCTCATGGACGACATTCGCCCGTCTGGTGCGGGCCGCGTTCCTTGGGATTCGAGAAACGGAATTTGTTGCGGCATCCCGCGCTCTGGGCGGCTCCGATGCGCGGATCATGGTGCGGCATATCCTCCCCAATGCGATCGGTCCCATCATTGTGGAGGCGACCCTGGAATTCGGTTACGCCATCATCGAAGAATCAGGGTTGAGCTTTCTTGGCTTTGGCATCCAGCCGCCGACGCCTTCATGGGGCAACTTGCTCAGCAATGCACAGGAATACTTCGTCAAGTATCCCTGGTTGGCGATCTTTCCTGGTTTGATGATCTTCTTTAGCATTATTTCGATCAATTACATCGGCGATGGTTTGCGTGATGCTTTCGACCCCAACAAGGTTTTGAGCAAGGTCGGCGAAGTCTGACCGGGGGTAAAATTAATTCGAAAGATAATTGCCCATAAAACTACCTAGACGAAATTTGCTCTTATATTAAATACACAAAAGGAGAATATCGTATGACTGGTAATGGAAATCGTCCGCCCCTCGAACCGCTCCGCCCCGCTTATCGTATTCAGTATTTTACTGATGAAGAGTTGGACAAACTCCAGGAAGCCACACTCAGTATTCTCGAAAATATCGGCGTGAAATTCGCCACCGATAGAGCACTCGATGTCCTTTCGAGTCATGGCGCCAGTGTGGATAGGAAGACAGGCGTCGTCAAAATGAAACCCGACCTGGTCCTCAAAGCCATGAAAACTGTGCCGCGTTACTTTACCATGGCGGCGCGCATCCCCGAATACGACTTACATCTCCAAGAGAACACTACTTATTTCACCACCGACGGCTGCGGGGTGGAGGTGGTGGACCTCGGCACGAATCAGCCGCGCCCGTCCACCAAGGCAGATGTCGGCATGATGGCGCGGGTTGCAGATTACTTGCCATCGGTTGGCTTTTACTGGCCCATGGTCAGCGCGCAAGATTATGGAAGGTCTTCACCACTTCACGAACTCGAAGTTGGTTGGAACAATACCGTCAAACATTTTCAGTCCGAAACCATCATGGGCGGGGCAGAGGCAAAATATGCCGTTGAGATGGCTACGGTAATAGCAGGCAGCAAAGAAAACCTGCGCAAACGCCCGCCGCTTTCCTCATTGATCTGCAC
>CAZYLM010000140.1:0-7289 GCA_964648645.1 uncultured Anaerolinea sp. | reverse complement strand
CCGCGGCGCGGACAGACCCGGACCATCCCTTCGTCAAACTCGTATCCGAAACAGCAGAAGAAGTTTATGATGCAAAGATGGATATCGTCCCGATGATCGGTGGCTCGGGACCCAACTATCCCTTTGTCCACGATCTTGGCCTGCCCGTGGTGACAATGGGCATCGGCTACCCCGATACGAAAGCTCACGCCCCCAACGAAAACTTCCGCATCGACCTGTATGCCCAACACGCAAAGCACACTGCGAGGGTGATCAAAGAGTTCGCAAAATAAAAAAAGCTGTCGCTTCAGAAGCGACAGCTTTTTTTATTGTCAAAGTGACCTTATTCACTCCAAATTCGTGACTTTCTTTTGCGAAAAATTGTATATAATGTGTTTGTAATAAATTTCACAATAACCGAGTACATTGGAGGTACTTATGTTTGTAGGCGAAAGAATGTCACGCCCCGTTATTACCGTCACACCGGAGACCCCGGTTCATGATACGCTCGCCATGTTCAAGAAGGAACATATCCGCCGCGCGCCGGTCGTGCAGGATGGCAAGGTCGTCGGCATCGTTTCTGCCAGCGACCTGATGAATGCCTCACCCTCCCCCGTCACCAGCCTAAGCGTTTGGGAAATGAACTACCTGATCAGCAAGGTCACCGTCAAACAGGTGATGAGCAAAAAGGTCATCACGGTCGACGTCAACACCCCGATCGAAGAAGCTGCACGAATCATGGCGGATAAAAAATTCGGCGGTTTGCCAGTGATGCGTTCCGGCAAACTCGTAGGCATCATCACCGAGACCGACCTGTTCAAAATCTTCCTCGAGCTGATGGGCGCACGAACCAAAGCCATTCGTGTCACCGCAGAGATCGAAGATAAACCCGGTTCACTTGCCAAGGTCACCAAAGCTGTGGCGGATGCAGGTGGCAACTTCGTTTCCTTCGGGCAATTCGTCGACGACGACCCATCCTGCAAGATTCTCACTTTTAAGATCGCGGGAATGAAGAAGGACGATATTAAGAAAGTTCTCAGTAAATACGTGAAAAAATTCTGGGATATCCGCCAGAGTTAGTTTTGGTAATCAGCAGTTAAATACAGGTGCGACGCCGAAATCAAAGGCGTCGCACCTGTATTTAATGGAATGGATTAGACAACACACCCGGTCAGGGATTCACATCCCACGGTGCGACCCCACGCCCGCGCCCGGTTCTTAACGACCCCAAAACTGGCTCAGCCAATTCGGGCAGGATCTCCGCTGCGGCTGCAAGAAGACCGAAGCAACCCGCGATCATCATGTCACCAAATGGGACGGCGAAATACGGACGTAGAGGCGCAGCATGCTTTGCCTCTACAAATAAAGACCGTCTTGGCCCGGTGACCACCACATCGAATTCATCTTTTCCGAATTCAAAGACGTCATCCGAATACATCAACGCGCCGTGGCCCATATCATTGAAGACATCGGCATGTTTGAGCGAGCCATCCGCCAATTTACGGATCAGCCCCCCGAGCTTGGTCAGGTCGATCTCGCCAGTATGGTGCTCGAACACACCTTCGATGCCCGTGTCACCCAATCGAAATGCCAGTGTATGAAAATTGCCGACATTGCAAATGATCTTGCTTTTCCTCTGCGCAACGACTGGATCGAAATTGGCGCCCAATACCGCCGCCGGGGCTGTATCCATCATCACAAGCGGGCACGGCAAATCCCCGGCTGAGTCCGCAACGGCTTGCAGGCGGGTCATGATGCTTGGAATATCGTCCGAAAGAAAGGCAAAAGAAGCAAGAGAGTTTTTGGAGCGAATGCGTTCATCCAGATAATCGAAGCGGAATTGGCGGTCTGATACCCCGGGCGGGGCATTGCCGTGGTCGAAGACCGCAACAGCCACTGCCGCAAGGTCTTTCAGGGAAACGCCATAATCCATAAAGGTTTTTGAGATCAACTCGAAATCGAAATCCTTCAACTCAATTCTCGTTGCCTGTATCTTGTTGCTCTCCTCCTCAGAAACAATCTTGATCCCTAATGCCTCCACTTTGTCCAGCTCATCGTTGAGTGTGATTGCGGCAGAAGGGGTCATGTAAACTGGAACCCCTGCACGGGCATATTCTTCGATCGCCCAGGCCGAGGGGCCGCCCCCCATTTGATAACCTGTGAGGAGAATTGGGGTCCGATTTTGAAGCGACATTTTGAGACGCCGATGGATCATCATGGTCGGCGAAGGCAGGACGAGTTTGAATCCGTTCTCGATGTCGAGGTTCGAATCGTAGAGAAAAATATCCTGCGTCCCGGTACCGATATCAACGGTAAGTATCTTCATGCCCTCTCCTGAAAAAATAACCCAGCGCGGCAAAAATAATCCCTGCCCAGCCAAGCGCGAAAGCGCATAGTGCCAGGTATCCAAAAACTTCGATCCCGTTGAAGAGATGGAATTCAAGATATTCAGTGTATGTACAGGGAGCACTGTAATCGGGCGGACCTTCACATACCCCATTGTACGCGGCATTAAGCGAAGCTAATTCATACATTACAAGCAGGAGAGGCGGAATGACTGAGGCAGCCAGCCCGATCGGCAAAGCTGTTTTTTGACGTTCGTTTGCCACCGTTCTGAAATAAAATGCCATGCCTGCGAAAAAAGGGATCAGTCCACAGCAGATGGACAAGACGATCATACTAGACCTCGATTCCCAGCCACATGCGGATGAGATAGCCAATGCCGAAACTAAAAACGGCAACACTCAAACTCAGCCCTGCCATTTCCAGGAACCGCTCGCGAAAGGATTCGTCCTTGGCGACCGAGATGTAATAGTTAAAGACCGCAATGATGATCACGGCAGTCAGCAGGGCAATGGCAAGATCGAGATAAAAGGTCTTTGGGCTGATCAGATACGGTAGAACAAGCAAGGTGACCGTGATGATGTAAGCAATACCCGTATACACAGCGGCGCGGACGGGATGCTTGTTCGTTACTTCTGATCGGGTGGAGAGATACTCGCTTGCCGCCATCGAAAGCGACGCTGCAATCCCCGTAATTAGTCCGGAGAGGGCGATCAGGTCGCCACGCTGAAGCGCAAGGGTCAAACCTGCCAACGCCCCCGTCAGTTCAACAAGAGCATCGTTGAGACCGAGTACCACTGACCCGGCATATTGCAGGCGTTCCTCGTCGAGCATCTCGATCAATTCGTGTTCGTGTTTGTCCTCCTCCTCCTGATACTTCGCCGCCTCAGGGATTTCCTTTGAAACCGCTTCGTAATTTTTCTGGGCTGCCTCTTCGCCCTGTTCCATCAGTTTCACCCCGAAGGTGAATCCGAAAACGAGACTGAGGGCGGTGTAAAACCAAACGTTAGACCAACGCGGCTGGACCTCCTCCCCCGTATACTTCTTCCACCCGTTGTAATGACGCAGTTCATCTTCGGCGATGCGGTCGAGCAGGGCGGCATTCTCAGGTGATTTGATACGCTTTGCCAGTCGTTTGTAGATGTGATATTCCGTGATCTCTGTTTGTTGGAACGTGAGAACCTTACCGCGAATGTCTGCGCTGAGTTGCATGATAGTCTCCTTGATGCATTACTACAGGGTAATTGTAAATCAAAAAGGGTGCGCCCCTTCAAGAAGCACATCCTTTTTGTCCCTTTAAATGGTATCAAGTAGCGGAAAATGACTTTCTACTCTGCATCGTCCACGACATATTCCTCGTCGATGTTACCGTCCCCATCAAGGTCGACTCCGAAGTACATGCCCTCGGGGTTGGCATCCGTCCACTCGGCGTAATTGACATAGACCAGCGCGCCTTCGTTCAGGACAATATCCTCGGCGTAAAATTCCTCATCGTTCCCGTCTGTTATGCGTGTGAGGTAAAAGTTGAACGAACCTTCGCCGGTCAGTTTTTCGGTGTTGATGAGCAGGTCGCCAGCCTTGCTGTCCAGCCAGGCTGTGATCGTGCCGCCACCAACCATGTCCGCACCGTACACTTCGAAATAGTAATCAGCGTCTGGGTTTTCCACACCGAAAATGATGCTCGGCGATTCATCGGAGGCGGTTTCGTAGGCGATCATTTCCTCGACTGGGTAGAAATAGGTTGTATCCACCTGCCCGGGAGCTAGATAGATGCCCTCGACGCCAATACTGTACCCGGGACCGATCAGGACCAGGTCGGTGAGGGTCTCCTCGGCAAGTTCTGAACCGTCGATGGTAATGGTCAGATCGAGATCGGCGGGGATCGAATAGATGGGCTCTGGAGTCTCGCCGTTGGCGAGCATCCGATACTGTGTGTAAGATGCGCCCGAAATTTCATTGACGATCTTCCCATCTACATAACCGAGACGGTTGCCGCTTTCGTCGGTGATAAGGATATGCCCTTCGCCGTCTAAAAAGACCTGGTTCAACGGTTGGGCGGAGGCAGCCAGTTTGCCGACACTGGCATATCCGCCTTCACAGAAGGGACATACCTGGGTTTCGACGCGCGCCGAAGTGGGTGTGAGATCGAGAGTTTGCGTATCCGCGTTTCCAGACCAGACATCCGTTTCGACCTGTGGGTTGATCGCTGTTTCATAAGTCCATGAGTTATCGCGCGAATCGATGAAAAGTTCGCGGGTTTCACCGGGATAGTTATTGTCATACACGAGGATGACATACAGCCCATCGCCTTTATCCTCAACACCAAATGGAGTGATGGCATGACCCTCACCCTGCTCATTATAGATACCAATGGTGTAGGTCTCACCTTTCACATCCATTTGCTCAATGGTGCTAAGGATCTCCATGGGCGTGCCACGGATGACGCTCGATGCAGTAGGGTCGACCGCCTGGGTCGCCCACCAATAAGCAATCTCACGCTGGAGAGCTTCATCGTTGATATCAAGTTGGCTCGCGCTCGAACCGCCATAATCGGATGGGTGGACCTGCCCGGTATACATCATCAGGCTCAGGACCGCCATGCCTTCACAGTGACCACCAGCCATATCGCCGTTGAGTTGTTCCATCCACTGTTCGGCAGGCGGTGTAAGGATACATTCGTCGCCATTGATATCGGCACAAACTTCGTCGCCAAACATGCGGCGCAATTCATCCGCCGTCAGATTGGTGGCAGGAATGTCGTCGCCATAGTTTTCAAAACTGAAACCATTCTGAGCCGGGTCGAACCCAAAATCGAAGACCACCTCCCCCGGCACCCCCGTTACTTGAGCCGGAGTATCCGGGGTAGTTTCTTCAGTCGCTATTTCTTCCGTTGCGGTTTCATCCAAATAAACATCCCCTCCTTCATCCTCTGCATCACCACATGCAGAGAGGATCAAGCTTGGGATGACCAACAGCGAGAACAAAATCAAGAACTTGCGTTTCTTCATATTCACCTCAGAGCATAAGGTTTGAAATGGAATAAACACCTGCCGCTTTTCTGCATCAGATGTGCTTCTCTCGAAGAGTGTAAAACTAGACCTTTTGCAGGACGAAATACCAATAGCGTCGTTTTTCAAGATGCGGCGCGGATTCGAGCGAATCCACATCCAGTCCCGCCATGTGATAGAACTGCTTTCGCAGGATACGTGGAACATGGTTATCGATCAGGCGGATGCGTCGTTCGCGGTCCAACTCAGTGGCTCGCAAGACATTCTCGGTGATCTCGTCGCGACGAACGATCTTCATGCCTATGGCTTCGACCAGGGTGAACCATTCGGCAACTTTTTCTTCATAGCGCAGATCGGTGTATACAAAATGTCCCCCGGTCCGCAGAACACGCTTGACATGCTGAAAAAACTTCATCAGGTTCGGGTAATACAAGGATGCTTCTACATTAAGGACAATATCAAAGGATTCGTCAGGGAACTTTAAATCTTCAGCGTTGCCGTGGACGAACTTCAAACCGGGCAGACGATGATGCGTTCGGCAGAACTCGATGGCTTTCCACGAAAAATCCAAACCGGTATAGGAGCGTGGCTTGAAATGTCGCATAATGAAGTCCGCGCCTCCGCCCCGCCCCGAGCTGACCTCCAACGCATCGGCATTCGTCCATTCCACGCCGTTTGCCACGTGATGATACATCTGCAGTGGATAGCGGTGGATCTCATCCTCCGGCTTGAGCGGAAGCGGTTCCTGCCCCTCGTGATGGGCTGTGTAGCCGAAGTTCATGAAAAGCAGGTCATGCCGAACGTTCAGCATGGAGATGAATTCGTATTGCAGGCGGGTAAGTAGACTCTTGAGATTTGGGAAGCGGTGAAAAAGCGCCTTGTTCAGCATGGTTTTATCCTCTGGTTGTTCGAAAAATTATACTTGGGGAAACACTTGCCGGGAGCAGTTCCACCCCGCCAATACCCTTACGATACGTTTACAGAATTCCAGCCAATTGATTTTCTTTTCAAAACATAAATATAGCCAACCTGCTTAATCGCCTTCTTGACTTGCATGCCTCAGGTTGTGATGGACAGTAAAGAATAACATCTCACGCATGGTCAAATTTCCGATGAGCGGATGCGGCAGTTGATAATGATCGAGGGCGTCTTCATCCCATTTCTCGCAGGCAGAAATCAACTCTTCGATGACCTTTGATACCTTTTGCAATTGGGTTTCCTTCATTTCTTCGTTGTTCCCGATCGGAGCCTCCTCCGGCAGGAAGCGCCCAGATGCCTTTGCCCCTTTGGCGATCTCTGCCTGATAGACCTTGCAAATTTCATCGTAAGTCCGTGAGGCGTGGGAGGGCTTCCCGAATCGGGCATGTAAAGCAATCAGGGGCAGCTTCAGGGCGAGTGTGATCGGCTTGATGGCTTTGATGACGTGGTCGACATTATCCGCCGCGGACCAGACCTCCCCGCGTCTTATAAAGTATTTCGCGCCGGGGATTGCGGAAAACCAACTTTGCATCTGCTGGTTTGAGCTTTGCAAGGCGGACATTATTTCAGCTTTGGTTTGAATAGTCATTATAGTTTCTCCAGTAAATTGCTTCTATGAGAAGTTTAACAATAAAGACGCCCCAAAGTTTCATTGTCGGGGCGTCTTTATTCAAGTTCATGTACGAGTATCAGGCTTGGTAGACGATCTTTCCGTCGATCATGGTCATATCGATTGTGGTGTTGAGAAGGTCGGCTGGTTTGACGCTGTATGGGTCATCATGCCAGACCGCCAGATCGGCGAACTTGCCCGGTTCGAGCGATCCCTTTTTATCTTCGGCAAAATCGGCATAAGCCCCGCCCATGGTGTGGGCGTACAAGGCTTCGTCGATGGTCATGGCCTGGTCGGGGCTGACCGGCTTCCCCGTCATGGTGAGGCGGATCAGGCTTCCAGCCAGGGTGGCTTGCGGCTCCCACCAAGGC
>CAZYLM010000139.1:0-7297 GCA_964648645.1 uncultured Anaerolinea sp. | reverse complement strand
TATTACCAACGATGACTGCTAGGGTGCCCCCCTCACCCTAGCAGTCATCATTTAAACTACCTGATCAAACTGCCATCTGTGGGTATCAAGTGGCAGACTTACCCAAAAATCATTCCCCAGTCATAAATTGATATACTCGCACGTTCTCGCTACTATCCTCAAAGACCAGTTTGTATTTTCCCGGTGCGGCTGCAAGTTCCTTTTCGATGCGGGCTATATCACTGCCCAAATCCGTGCTTCTTGGTGATCGAAGAGACGGCGCAATGACGATGTAATCGATGCCCTGGTTTTCCAGGTACCTCTCCAAGCCCTGACCGTTCTTCGGGAAGTTGATCGTTTTCCGTTTCACATGCACATATGCTGGGACAGGTTCATTGACCATTACGATTGCATCCACTGGCGCGTTCTCTGCGACCCAGCTTGTGCCGATCGATAAATCCGTCATCTGGTTGTGTACTGGGCTGCGCCAGTCTTGGAAGTTACGGGCAAGCAAGACAAGGGCAACCACAGCAGAAATTCCAATGACGATGCGCGGGTTCTCTCTTGTGAGCCACTTCAATCCATTCAGGAAGTAATAATAGAGAAAAGGTAAAATGGGAATCAAGAAACGTGCTTTTACATTTCCCACCTGCGGATTCCAAAATGCAAGAATGCCTGCCAGATAAACAACAAAATATATATTCATCCATTCGAATTTTGGCCGTAAGGTAAACAGCCCGACCATAAGCATCAAAAGGACACCGATATTGAACAGAACAAACAGCCACCCAAATGATGCATCCAATCGTGTACCGAAAATGGGAATCAACGAACCCGCGAGAACCTGGTCAAAATAACCGGATGCATTCTCCCAAATCTGATTTATCTTCTCGATGCTCGAACCGCTTAACACCTGCGCTTCATAACCCGATGAGATGACTGAGCCGCCATTGCGAAGGTTGAGCCAACCCTGAAAAGCGAATCCAACTACGAAAATAACGGCGACCAAGCCCATTTCTTTGAAGCGGCGGGAGAGCGACAAGACGACGAGCAACGAAATGGTGAGTGAGATGCCAACAGTGCGGACTTGCTGAGTGTAAAACGCAAGAATCGCAGCAAAGATGAGCCAGCCAAGATTCTTTTCACCGGCTTTGTCGAAGGCAAGCAAAGCTAACAACGAAAAAAATAGATATGCCGACTCAGACATGAGGGTGACTGATGTACCAACCAAAAGCGGATTCAAAGCAACTACAGCAATAAGAAGTTCAAGCGAGGGAGAGGCGAGTCGTTTGGAGAATAATTTGTAAACAAGAAAAATGGAGCCCATCCAAAGCGCCAAGGAAACGACCTTTAGTGCCTCGTAATCTTGCTGGAGGATGAGGGTGAATGGAGCAAGTATTAACGGCCAACCTGGCGGGAAATTCCGCTCGATCTGCGGACGTGGAAAGTTGATCAGCTCATAGCCTTGCCCGCTGGAGAGGCTTTCGGCGAGGATAATGTATTTAGCATCGTCATAGGATGTGCCGATCTGAAGCGAGTCGAATCTCAGGAGGGCAAGTACAGCACTCGCAAGTACCAAAGTAAGCAGGAAAAAGTTGGAGTTTCGTTGAGACATGTTTATTAAGCCGGTTTGAACGTCAACGCAGAATAGAACTCGCGCAAAAAGCGGGAGGGCTGTGTGGCAAGCAAGCGCGGTTCGATAAACCCGGCTTGTTTTGCCAGCTTGCTGAATGTTTGAAATGTAAACGGGTATGGCACCCAGGGGTTGCCAGAGTCCACGTTGTATTCGATGACAATGAGCTTGCCGTTCGATTTTAGAAACGACTTGATATGCTCCAAAACCTTTACTTTACCTTTGAAGTAATGCAGGGAGTTCGCCGCAATGATGCCATCGAGTGGCGGCAGGTCAATATAACGTAAAAAATCCCCATTGTGAATTTGCAGGTTTTCGGTGTTTCCAAAATGGGCTTGATGCGCTTCTTTCAATTGCGTGAGACTGGACCTATCCTTGTCCACGGCATGGATCATCGTGGCGGGACCAAGCACATCGCGTAGGGCAAGGGTAAAAGCGCCAGAGCCAGCTCCGAGGTCCCCCCATGAGCCGCCGGGCTTTAGGTCTGCCGGTCTTATCAAATTGACATGGTCATGATGATCCATGTGCGAATCGTAACATAATTATGAATCCAAAGATGACATTCGTATGGATTTTTGGGAAGTGGTTGAAATCGAAAAGAAAATCATTATGATATAGATATTCCTTGGGGATTTTTTACCGACACAGAGAATCTCTCGGGGAAAATACATAAAAGGAGAATTTATACTGATGAAATCCAAACCTTTCTTTGCCTTCATGGTTCTTCTTCTTCTTGGAGTTGCTTGCGGATCCTCTACTCCGGAACCGACCGCTTCGCCCCTTCCGCCCACCGCTACATCAGCACCCACGGAAACGCCCACACCGGTACCTACATCCACCCCAGACAGGACTGCAACCGTTGCGGCAATAGCGACCCAGGCAGCCAATGCTGTAAAAGTAGAACTCGATAAGATATTGAAAGATGAAGATATTGTCTACCAAAACGGAAATTTATTGTGGCAGCAGGAAACACCCATGAAGGTCATCATGACCGGACCTGAAAGCCGCTACATGGATTTTGCAGTTGGCGAGATTGGCAAGAACTTCATTTTGAAATCAGATGTCACTTGGAAAGCGACCGGTATCTTGATCTGTGGATTCATATTCCGCTCCGAGCCAAATATGGAGGAGGGAAAACAATATCAATTTCTCTACCTGCGTTTCTCCGGCGCACCTGCCTGGGCGATCGAATTTCACGAGTTCGGTTATTTCAAGAATACACCAACCAAGATTCAATACTCAAGCGCAGTAGACCTCTCCAATGGTGCGTCCAACCAGCTTGTTCTGATCGCGAACAAAGGAGAGTTTACAGTTTTCATCAACGGCGTCCGCCAGGGAAAGTACTTCGATTATAGCGAACAAAGCAAAGAAGGCTCCTTTGCAGTAATCGGCTCCCAAGACTCGGGAGAAGGCAGTTGCGAGTTTGAGAACACTTACGTTTGGGAATTGAAGTAAATTCTCAATATGGTATCAAAAACGGAGGCTAAAAACGCCTCCGCTTTTTTATTACATCAAACCAGGCTATTCAGCCACTCAACGATAAAGTTCACAAAACCTATTTCCGCAAAAAGTCCGGGCTTGAGAAGCCCAATTGCAGTTTGGTTTGCCATGCAAGATAAAGAGCCGTAAGACAGGCAAAGAAGACAAACAATAGATAATACATTGTCTTCTCCCTCCCACTAAACGCTATCAACATCATGGAGCCCGTCAACACATTGGACGCGTAATGGAAGACCATGACTGCAGGAACACTCCCATTGGATTTGTTGTACAGCCATGTGATAATCAACTGGAAAGCAAAAATGAAGAATGTCGCATCATACCATTCAATACTACCGTAGATCACTAAAGGCATATGCCAAAGCGCACGAAAGAAACCCAATATCAATGTCGCGACAAACGTCCCATGGGGGCGAGACGCAAAATGATCCTGCAATTTGGGAAGCGCGTATCCCGTCCAACCCAGTTCCTCCCATAATCCGCCCATCAAGAAAAGTAAGATCATTGTTCGTGCGAATGGAATGGGAAACGGGTTTACTGTTGACGCTCCCAATAGCAGGTTGGTGACAAATGCGATGATAAGATATGTTACAACGATGGCGGGGCCGACAAGATACCACCAACCTGCGTTGAATTTTGTCAGCCGCGTCACATATTCAGCAAAACCCTGCCTGCCAGATATCAAAGCAATCACTATAACAGCTGCCAACGCGGGTCCATGGGGGATAATGCCTCCGATGGCGAACGGCGCGGACCACCAACTCAGGGTGTACGTTAACACGAGGAATAACGCGAACTCGTGCTTTCGAAAGAAATTTTGAAATTGCATGCAAAGCTCCCTTTATCACATACAGGATAGGTGTTTATGTCATTGGCTTGGGATCAAAACTCCTGACGATTGAAACGCCATATGGCAACCAATATAAAGACAACGAACGAAATTACCGATGTAACTAAAGGCAGCCACGAGAATACTGGCTCACCAGTCATAAAAGAACCGGGCAGTGAATTAAATTGATCCGGAGCAGGGCTGAATATCAACAACAGCGGGGAGATATAGATCATGTCGGGGATCAGAGTAGGGCCGTACCAGAATGTGAAGAAAACGATCATTGACATGCCGATAACGTGATTCGTAGATTCAAACAGGGTGCCTACCATCAACACAAAGGCAATCCAATAGAACGTATGCAGAGCGAACATCGAAAGAGAAATGGCAAATCCAAAAGGAGGAAGCCACCCAATGGTGCTGAATAGCCCCAAAGCTAGATAGAAAATCACGCCCGGTACTATCACGGATGTAAGCAGGATGGCAATGGAATTAACCACCAACCGGGATACGACAAACGCGGTGCGCGTGACCGGTTTGGAGAGCGTCCAAGCCGCCGTACCCTGCTGCTTTTCCCTAACCAGCACCCGCTGCATGATGATCATCACCCCAATAGCGACGAACATCCCACCGAAAATGCCATACATAAATAGAACCGGGGGGCCATCGAATCCCTTTTTGGCTGCATCCGCAGCTGCAAACACCATGATAATCATCATTACGTCGATGATAGAAAACTACATAAGGATGTGTTTCCACCAGCGGGAGGATTGAAACCAAGCCGAGTACTCGCCCCTCAGCAAATTGCCCAGCCCCCGCCTCCAACCTTTTTCATTGACAGGTTGAATATGCTCCGACAAGTTGGCACTCATTTCCGACTCCTTTCGATGATGTTGAGAAACACGTCTTCCAGGTCTTGTTCTTTGCGACTAAAGCTGAAGACCTTCAAATCGTTGGATACCAGCAAGCCCATCAACTGATCCTTCGCCGCGGTTTCATCGGTTACAGCGACCTGCCAGTTGGTTTGTCCACCCTGCTGGGTGATCTCGACCCCGGTTACCCAGGGTTGTTGAACAACCCGAGCGTAAGCGCTCTGTGAGTCGCCGCTCATTGTGATCGAATAGATCAAATCGCGCGTTCCTGTCAGTAGTTCATCAATGGGAGCCTGCATAATCAATTCTCCCTCGTTAACAATGGCAACCTGGTCGCTGATCTTTTGCGCGTCGTCTAGGATGTGCGTGCAGTAGAAAATCGTCGCGTATTTGCGAATGCGTGACATCACTTCGAGAACATCCCTTCGTCCCTGCGGATCAAGGCTGGCGGCCGGTTCATCCAGAATTAACAAATCGGGATGGTTGATCTGCGCCTGTGCAATTCCCAGGCGCTGGCGTTCACCTCCAGAGAAGTTCTTGATAGGGCGGTCTGCCTTGCCTTCCAAACCAACCAGTTCGATCATTTCATTTATGCGCTTATCAATCGCAGCTCGAGAGCCTGCATAGAAGAAGCGGGCGGTGTATTCCAAATTCTGACGGGCAGTCATATGCTCATAGAAACGCGCATCCTGGGGCAGGTAGCCGATTTTCGAGCGGATATCAACGCTATCCTGGAGGATATCCATACCGAGGATCCTGCCGCCGCCGAGGGTCGGTTTGAGCAACCCCAACAACAATTTGATCGTGGTGGTCTTCCCTGCACCGTTTGGACCAAGAAAGGCGAAGATTGACTTTTGCGAGACTCGCAAGTCAAGCGATTTGAGGGCATGCACCCCGCCATAAGACTTGCTTAACCCTTCCGTGCTGATTACCAGATCATTCGAATTCATAACCTTTTCTCCTTTTGGGATTACCGATCAACCAATCACCGTTACCCGAAAAAATGACCCACTTCAGTATCAACACCTTAGCCAGCGAGAGAAAAGCATCTTCATATGTGACTATGATAAAAGTTGATGACCCACACCTCTGACCCATAAATAACACGGTAACAAGAAGCGGCTTGAACAAGCCCGGATCATCCCGCAAGCCAGGGAAGTCGACCATCGACCTTCGGATTTATTTTTATGAAATTTGTCTACAACTTTGGATGTAGATTTGATTTTTTCCAAATGATTTCCCCGACCTCTTTTAATCCTTCAATATAATCAAAGCATTAGAGGTGCCCCATGATGAACAATAAACAATTTACAGGTGTATATACGCTCATAACCAATTACTGGAAATTAAAAGCGGAATCATCTATAAAACCGCATACACACTACAAAGCGGCTGTGAGTATTAATTGATTTTGCTGCAAAGCGCCGTCCGGTTATTAGTAGACGGCGCTTTGCAGCAAACGACGTTTTCTTTCTAAGGTTGTTGCCAGTTTAACACACCTGTCAAGCGATAGTTTTCAGCAAGCATCACCAGGTCAACCGCATTGATCAACCCATCATTACTCAAATCAGCGGGGAGAGACGTGGATACGTTGTAATTCATGCCTACAGTGAGCGCATCGTATTGGTCGATTATGTTGTTGCTATCAATATCTCCAGCTGGAAGAGCGATTGGACTAAGTGTCGTGGTGGTGCCTTCTAAAAGCGTTACACTGGCTTGTGCATTCAAATACCCCTCCGCAGAGGCTATTACTGTAAAAGACCCTGCAGGAGCAATCAAATTGAAAGATCCGTCAGGATTCGTCATGGCGGTAGCGGCAAGTGTTGTATCGGGGTTTAATAAACTGATCGTGACAGGTTTCTTCGCAATTACCTGGCCGGTTAACATCGGTGCAGAAAGAGGGGTCGCGGTGGGCGCAGAGAAGAGTATGACAGTTAATGAATCAGGAACAGAAGCAATGCTTTCCATGGAGTAATTGGCTCTGAAAATATTTGCTTTACATTCTACAGATGACGCCCCCGGTTGTAGCCCGGTGATAGTAAATGTAAATGCCATTCCATTTGTATTGATAGCCTTGCCATTACTTGCAGCAACTACATAAATGAAGCTCCCGGTTTGAGAGTTATTGTAAGCAGAAACTGGATCGTTTCCAAAAATTTCTCCGATTTGAACACTGCCAACCGATATTTGGTCTGATGCGTACGAACACGTGAATTCGACGCTTGCTATGCCTTCGGAGGGTAGCCCGTTCAGACTTACGGAGACCAATCCAGTCTCACCTACTAACAATGTATCTGGAACAACAGAGGTGATAACGGATGTCCCGCTGGGCAAAGGAGGCGGACTAACTGTAGATGTAGGTGTGATAGCAGGCGTTTGCGGCAGCGGTGTGGGTGTTAGATCTATAGGCGTAGCTGTCCAAGGAATAGCTATTTGTGTGCTAGTTGGTGTAGGTGTCGATGTGGCGGTAATAGGAATACTTGT
>CAZYLM010000138.1:0-7478 GCA_964648645.1 uncultured Anaerolinea sp. | reverse complement strand
TTCACCACCGAACCGCAGGGATACAACTTCGACGCGTATCATTCCTCCAGAATCACCACAGCTGAGAATCCCACCGGCGGCAACTACTTCCGCTGGGTGAACGAGGATGTGGACAAGGCGCTCGAGACGGCCGGTTCCAGTTTCGATCTTGAAACCCGCAAAGCTGCTTACTGTGAAGTCGGTCAGGCTGTCCTTGACGACCTGCCGCAAATATACCTATATCTCTTCCAGGACAATTACGGCATTGCCGATAACCTTGAAGGGTACACACTCAACACCTGGGGCAGCATGAGTTGGGGCATCCAGAACTGGAAGTTCAAAACCAGTCAATAACCCGGAATACATCCCGCCCTGTTTTCAGAGCGGGATTTTTCTTTCTGGCATACCAAGATGACTATTTTCGTTTACGTGACTATCTTTTACAATTTAGCGATATGAATTCAGTAGTCATCCGAAATGCAAAGATATTCACCAGCGACGAGTTGAACCCGCATGCAAGCGCAGTGGCAATAAAGGGAAATCGCATCGTTTACGTGGGGGATGATATAGGGGCGGAAAAATTATGCAATGCCGATACTCTGCTGATCGATGGACAGGGGCACACCCTCACTGCCGGATTCATCGATACTCACGTCCACCTGCTCTCCGGCGCAACCTGGATGGGCTATGCAGAGTTGAGTCAGGTTTACAACAAGATAGATCTGAAAAAGGCTTTAATAGACCACACCGTTGAAAATCCTGGGCGGGAGTGGATCATCGGCTGGCGTTCAAATTACGAAGTGGTCTCCACAAGGCAGGAGTTGGACGAGATCATTGCAGACAAACCGGTGTATATCCGTTCGTCGGATGCGCATACAGCCTGGGCAAATACAAAGGCATTCGAGTTGGCAGGCTTACTTTACCAAGGCGGCGGTGAAGGGGTTATCCGGGACAAAAATGGAATGGCAATTGGTGAACTCCGCGAAGTGGAAGCAATGAAAGCCATTTTGGATATCATCCCGCCGCCAGACCCGGCTTTCATTCGTGAGCAGCTAAAAAAAGCGGTGCAAGGTTTCAATCAGACCGGCATCACCAGCGTCCACAATATGAATGGGAATATGAAAGACCTATTGGTCTATGCGGCGGCAGAAGATGCGGGTGAGTTGAATCTCAGGGTGTATGTGCCGTTCGAGGTCAAGCCGGAGGCGAATGAAGCAGATTTGAAAGAAGCTGAAGAGATGGCAAAGATCCAGGGAGACTTCGTCCGGGGAGGTGCGGCCAAATTCTTCATGGATGGGGTTTGGGAGTCGTATACGGCGTTTAACGTTCATCCGTATGCGGATGAACCAGATATCTTGGTACAGCCGCTCTTCTCGCTGGAACATTTCATTCGAATGGCAGCCGCTTGCGACAAACTTGGTTTGCAGATCGCCGTACATTGCTGCGGCGACGGTGCGGTACGACAAACACTGGATGGATATGAAGCGATTCAAATAATCAATGGGAAACATGATAGCCGTCATCGCATCGAACATGTGGAGGTATGCCAGCCCGAGGATATGCCGCGCTTCAAAGAACTCGGTGTGATCGCTTCGATCCAACCTACACACGCGCCTCTTCGCCTAGGTGACGGCGGGGTTGCCAAACACAGGCTTGGAGCCCAACGCTGGAGGCTCTGGCAGCCATGGCGCGATTTAAAAAATGCAGGCGCCATGTTATCTCTCGGCAGCGATTGGACCGTGGTTTCGTATGACCCAATGACCCATTTCCATGTTGCGTTGAACCGCGAGAAATACACACCCGATAGCACCGACCAACGCCTGACCCTTGAAGAATGCATCTTGAGCTACACACGAGACGCCGCATATGTGGAGTTCATGGAACATGAAAAGGGAAAAGTGAAAGCAGGCTATCTGGCAGATTTGGTTTTGTTCTCGCACGACCTGTTTGAATTGAAACCGGAAGAAATATTATCTGCCAGGGCAATTGTGACGATGGTGGACGGAAAGATCGTATTTAAAACAGAAGAGTGATGCGATTTATCGAGCGCCGAGGGTGAACGGTTATATCAAAACAGGACCATTGCCCCGCAAATGGTCGGGACGCGTCAGCATCCAGAGCGCCCACTCGGCAACGTGAGATGTGGTGAGTGCGGGCTTGCCTTCGGAGTCGAGGTCGGTGGTGAGAGCCACACCGGGCGAGAGGATGTGAGTGCGGATCCCAAACTCCGCGTTCTCGGCGCGGATCAGTTCCATCAATGTCGTCAACGCATGCATGGCAACGCCATACGCGCCATCTTGCGGATAAATTCCCATCGCAGAGTCCGAGCCGACGGACATGACCTCGCCGCGCTTTTGTTCGCGAAAGATTGGCAAAACGGCGCGGGACATGAGGAAAGCTTCGCGCAGGTTGGCATTCATCACCAGGTCCCACGTGCGGACGTTGTGTTCGTGAATCTGCCCGCCGCTCCAGAATGGGGAAACCATAATGAGGATATCCAGCCCGCCAAATGTAGACCGCGTCTGCTCGATGACCGATTGTGCAATCTCAAGAGAATTCAGGTCGGTGGCAAAGGGCAGGCAGGTGCCGCCGATGCTCTTGATCTTATCAGCGGTGAGGTTGAGCAGGTCGGCTTGTTTGCCGCATAGGGTAACTTTCACCCCTTCTCCTGTTAGAGCAAGCGCAACAGCACCTGCCACTTCCGTAGACCCGCCCGTGATGACCGCAACTTTATCCTTCAAAGAGGTTGTCATTGTTTATCCTTGGCAATGGTGGTGCCTGCCACTGCATCGCTGACGGCGTCGCCGATCAGGTTGATGGATAACACGGCGAGGAAAATACCCATGCCGGGGAAAAAGGTCAACCACCATGCCTGGCGGACGAACTTCATGCCAGCGTTGAGCATTGCGCCCCACTCCGGGGTCGGCGGTTCGGCTCCGAGACCAAGGAAATTGAGCGCCGCGCCTGCAAGAATGGAGGAACCAATTCCCAAAGTAACAAGCACAAGCAGGGTACGGATGGAGTTCGGCAAAATGTGACGTAACAAAATCCGCGAATCGGAACTACCCAGTGCCCTGGCGGCCTCAATGTAGGTCATCTCGCGTAAAGTAAGCACACTGCTGCGGGTAAGACGGACGAATGACGGGACGAAGGAGATGCCGATGGCAAGCATGGCATTATTGATACCGGGACCCAGGATCGCAATAATGGCGAGGGCAAGCAGGATATCTGGAAAAGACATCAGCACGTCGTTGAACCATGAAATGAAAGCATCCAGCCAGCCGCCAAAATACCCAGAGATGAGTCCGAGCAGAATACCGACGAATGCCCCAAGGGTGATACCAGTCAACCCAATGCGAAGGGAGAGTTGACCGCCATACAGAAAGCGCGAGAAGTTGTCGCGCCCGATATTATCGGTTCCCATGGGATGGTCAATGCCAGGCGGCTTCAATGCTTGAGACGGCGCAGTCTTGATCGGGTCCTGAGCGGTGATGATCGGCGCGGCGTAGGATGCGAAGATGAGGAGGACCAAAAGGAGGCCGCCAAACTGTGCGCTGCGGTTGCGAAGGATCTGCCTTAGCATGCGCATGCCAGGTGAATGTGATCGAGTTTTATACGTGGATAGGTCGGCTGTCATTTGAGGCGGATCTTCGGGTTTAGCCAGACGTAGGTGATGTCGGTCAAGGTGTTGATAAGCACATAAATTGCAGCAGTAACAAGGACGACTCCCTGCACCATTGGATAGTCACGGTTGTAGATCGCTTGCACAGCGAGGCGGCCGATCCCCTGACGGGCGAACATGGTCTCTACAATGGTGGCGCCGCCCAGCAAATACGCCATTTGCAAACCGAGGAAGGTCACTACGGGAATGAGCGCATTACGCAAGGCATGCTTGAGGATGACCATCCGCTCCGGGAGCCCCTTTGCCCTGGCAGTCGTGATGTATTCTTTATTAAGCACATCCAGCATGCTTGCGCGGACCATGCGGGCGACGACTGCCGCTTCGGGAAGACCCAGAGTCAGGGCTGGGAGAAAGAGATCAGCGAAGGAAGAACCGTCTGAAATGCTTGGGAAGAGTTTCAATCTTACGGAAAAGAAAAGGATGAGGAGCAGACCCATCCAAAAGGTCGGTATCGAAAGCCCGCTGACGGAGAGCCCCATCACTGAGGTGTCAAACCAGGTGCCATGACGCAGTGCGGCAAGCAGACCAAAGACCGCGCCAATCGTCAGTGCAACGGAGAGCGAGGCGAAAGAAAGGACCACCGTGCTGGGCAATTGCGCGGCGATGGATTCAGAGACAATCTGGTTATTGCGGATCGACGTCCCCAGATCACCTCGAAAGATGCCGCCAAGGTAACGCCCATATTGTACATACAGGGGATCATCCAACCCAAGTTGCTCGCGGAGTTCGGCAACCCTTTCCTCAGAAATTTTTGTGCGCCCCAGTATCGCCATAGCCGCATCTCCCGGCACAAGGTGGATGACAGAAAAAACCAGCACCGAAATACCGAATAGAACCAGCACCGATGTGAACAATCGCCGGATGAGATATGTGAACATTAGATAGGATGTGCTCGAAGGATCGACGGCAGACCACTCAGTAGTCTGCCGTCGATGGTCTACCAATTATTCAGAGATGGAGATGTCGTACAACCAGGGATACCCTTCCACGTCGAACGTGAAGCCTTGAACGGAAGGAGCCGCAACATACGTAGAGTTGACGTTGAACATCGGCAGGACCAGTGCGTTCTCCATGATGACGTTCTGGGCGGTGACGTAATATTCCCGACGGGCTTCCTCATCGGTCTCCACATCGGCTGATTCAAGCGCGGCGTCCAGGTCTTCGCTGACGAAGTTGGTGTAGGCACCGTTGCCATTGACGTTATCGGAGTGGAAGAGGTAGCGCAAAGGTGAGGGGTCGGCGCGCACCCAATACATGTAAACGAAGGTGTAGTTACCCGCAAGAATTTCTTCATAGGCGGCGCCATCGTCCATCGAGCGGTAGGTCACTTCAAAACCGGCGTTGGTCAGGTAACCGATCACAAGTTCATTGAAAGCTTCAGACCAGGCAGGGTTATCCGGCCAGTCGAGTGTAAGGTTGGTGCCATCCTTCTCGCGAATTCCGTCACCGTTGGTGTCAACCCATCCAGCTTCATCGAGTAAGCGGGCGGCTTCATCGGGGTTAAATTTATACAGGCTGGCGGATTCTTCACTGAAGCCCCATGTCGTCGGAGAGACGGTTCCATAGGTCGGCAAGCCGAGGCTTTGGAAGGCAGTCTGTGCGAGTTCTTCCTGATTGACGGCGTGAATGATCGCCTTGCGGACGTTGATATCGTCTGTTGGCGCTTTGGTGCTATTGATCATCAGGATGGCAGGAATGCCCGGCATCGCAAAATTCTGGACGGTGGCGGTTCCAGCATCACCGAGAGCGATGGCATCCAATGCGGGCGGTTCGCCAGCCATAAGAATTTCACCCGACTCAAAAGCAGTGACGCGGGTGGCGGCTTCGGGCAAAATACGGAAGACAACCTGATCGAGATGTGCGGGTCCTTGGTGCGCTGCAAATTCGGGCGCCCAGTTGTAGTCGGGGTTGCGTTCGACCACAATATCGGACTGGGCAGTCCAGGACACAAACTTGAATGGGCCTGTTCCCACTGGGTTGCGCCCGTAATCCGCACCATATTGTTCGAGAGCGGCAGGCGAAGAGATACTCAACCATTGACGGGCGGCATCGCGCAAAAAGGTCGGGTATGAAGCGCCGAATTTGACGGCGACGGTGAAATCGTCCACAACAACAGTATCGACATAGGAGTGATCGTCGAACAAGGACTTACCGCCGGATTCAACGATCGCTTCGCTGTTGATGTGGTCGAAAGAAGCCTTGACGGCTTCGGCGTTGAACGGTGTGCCATCATGGAAG
Source organism: uncultured Anaerolinea sp. (assembly GCA_964648645.1). GTDB lineage: Bacteria > Chloroflexota > Anaerolineae > Anaerolineales > Villigracilaceae > Villigracilis. The sequence continues at coordinate 1,579 of CAZYLM010000138.1, read as the reverse complement.
GTCACATCTTCGCGCAGTTTGAAAGTGAACTCCGAGTAATCCGCATTCGCCTCCCATTCGGTGGCAAGAGCGGGGTGAATCGTGCCGTCCGGAGCCATAGCCAGCAGGGAGTCAAACAGGTTCATGAGGATGAATTGTTCCTGGACGTAGATGGCATCACCGGGGTCGAGGGTTTCGGGCTCGATCGGAATGCCGATGCTCAACACGCCACCCGATGCTGCAGCAGGGGCTTCGGTCGGGGATTCCGTGGCAGCTGCCGGGGCTTCTGTCGCACTAGAGGCAGGCGCTTCCGCAGATGGTGCCCCGCCGCAGGCAGACAATAAAAGTCCTGCCAGCATGGTCAGGGATAACAACTTGAGTAGGGTGTTTTTCATGTTTTCTCCTGGGGAGTGAATTGAAGGTGGTCGATCCGGCTTAATGAAGCAGGCTCGACCACCCACATTGGTCGAGATTTTATCATCTCCGACAAGAAAGTTGAAAAACGAGTCCTGCACGAAGATCAACGGTCGGCGTCCCGATATTCTTCATGTATAAGCAAATACTAAGTTGTAAAGCCTCCTTTCCCAGGCGAGGACTTCCCGCTACTCTTGAATTGTTTTTATAATGGGTGCATCGTTTGTGGGGATTGTTCCCCGCCCATACGAGCTAAGTTATTTTTGCATATTTTGAAAATAAACAACAACAATTGGAGAACTGTTTATGACTCAACATACCTGCCTGTGGTGGGAAACTGCACCAACGCCAAAGTCATACGGGGGTACACCGCTGCCAGGCAAAACAGAGGTGCTCGTCATCGGCGGAGGGTTCACTGGGACATCGGCTGCGCTGCAACTGGCAAAGAATGGCGCGCAAGTGACCCTGCTCGAAGCGCAGACCATCGGCTATGAAGCCAGTTCGCGAAACGGCGGGCAGGCGCTTTCGTGTTTGCATCACACATTGGCTGAGACAGTTCACCAACACGGCAAAGAGCTGGCGAGAGAGATGTTCCTCGCCGCCGTCGAAGCCGCGAATACGGTTGAACGCATTGTGACCGAAGAGGGCATAGAATGCGATTTCGTCCGCTGTGGGAGCATCGAAGCCGCCTCCAAGCCTGGGCACTTCGAGCGGCTCAAACGCGAACACGAGGTCTTGAAAGAGGTCGCAGGCTTTGACACCCTTTTGCTGGGCAAAGACCAGGTCCGCGCGGAGCTTGGGACGGATGCGTATCAGGGACTGCTGGTCAATCGGCGCAGTGGGTCGGTACAGCCTGCCAAGTTCGTGCGCGGCATGGCGGAAGCGGCAGTACGGGCGGGAGCGGAAATTCGCGAGGGTATGCGAGTGCTATCCATCGAGAAGAGACAAGATCAAATGGACGGATTCCGCTTCAAGGTCCAGACGGAGGCGGGGGTAATCGAAGCGAAGGAAGTCATCCTCGCAACGAATGCATGGACGGGGAATCTCATCCCGCAGTTCAAAACGAGGGTCTTTCCGGCGGAGAGTTACATCATCGCCACCGAACCATTGAAAGAGGATCAGGCAGAAAGACTCATCCGCAACAACCGGGTGGTTTACGACACAAGACATCTGCTTGCGTATTACC
>CAZYLM010000137.1:0-7479 GCA_964648645.1 uncultured Anaerolinea sp. | reverse complement strand
CCATCGTCCCTACGTTCAGATGCGGCTTGCTCCTGTCAAACTTTCCTTTCGCCATAATGATGCTCCTTGGTAATAACCGTTACGATTTCAAAATTTCTTCAGCGACCGACTGCGCGACCGGCGCGTAGTGATCGAATTCCATACTAAAGACTCCGCGTCCCTGTGTGGCGGAGCGAAGCTGGGTTGCATACCCGAACATTTCGCCCAACGGGACCATGGCGCGGATGGCCTGCGCATTACCGGGGCGAACGTCCATACCCTGGATCAAACCGCGGCGGCTGTTGATCTGCCCCATCACATCACCGAGGTATTCCTCGGGGACCACAACTTCCACCTTCATCATCGGCTCAAGCAGGATGGGGTTGGCTTTATTTGCACCTTCCTTGAAACCGATCGAAGCGGCAAGTTTGAATGCCATTTCGCTCGAGTCAACTTCATGGAAAGAGCCGTCAAACAATGTGATCTTCACATCGACAACCGGGTAACCAGCGAGTACACCGCTTTCACAGGCTTCACGGAAACCTTTTTCAACCGGGTTGATATATTCCTTTGGGATCGCACCGCCAACGATCTTGTTCTCAAACACAATGCCGCTTCCGCGCTCACCAGGTGCGAGAGAGAACACAACATGCCCATATTGCCCCTTCCCACCGCTTTGTTTTGCGTATTTGTAATTGACTTCCTTGACGGGTTTGGTGATCGATTCGCGGTAGGCAACGCGCGGGGTACCGACATTTGCCTGCACTTTGAATTCACGCAGGAGGCGGTCGACGATGATATCGAGGTGCAGCTCGCCCATACCACGGATCACAGTCTGGCCGGTGTTTTCATCTGAATTAACACGGAATGTGGGATCTTCTTCAGCAAGTTTGCGAAGCGCTTCGCCCATTTTTTCCTGGTCGCTAGAACTCTTCGGCTCAATGGCGATGGAAATAACGGGTTCGGGGAAAGAGATGCTTTCCAAAACGAGAGACTTATTATCGCAAAGCGTATCGCCCGTGAATGAATCCTTAAAGCCAAGCACAGCGCCAATATCGCCCGCCCGGATTTCGGTGATATCTTCGCGGCGGTCGGCGTGCATTCTCAAAAGCCGACCGATGCGTTCCTTCTTACCCTTGGTGCTGTTTTGTACGGTTTGCCCCTGGCTCAAGACGCCGGAGTAAACACGGATGTAAGCAAGACGCCCGACGTAAGGATCGGTCACGATCTTGAAGACGAGCGCACTCAATGGGGCGTCGTCCACGGTCGGGAGCTCAAAGGTATTTTCGGGGTTCCCCGGTTCGGAAGCTGAAATGGTGGGTTTATCCACAGGAGAAGGCAAGTAATCGATCACTGCATCAAGCATCGCCTGAACGCCCTTGTTCTTAAGCGACGAACCACAAAAAACAGGTGTGGCCTTATTCGCAATAACGCCTTTGCGCAACGCTGCTTTCAGTTCGGGTACTGTGATTTCCTGAGCTTCGAGGAATTTATGAATAAGATCATCGTCGAGTTCCGCGATCTTTTCCACCATTTTTGCGCGGGCTTCTTCTGCTTGTGCCTTCAAGTCCCCTGGGATATCAGTGACTTTCGGTTCCTTACCAAGATCGTCTTCCCAAACAATCGCTTGCATCGAAAGGAGGTCTACGGCTCCTTTGAATGTAGCTTCAAAACCAATCGGAACCTGCATGGCGATCGGGTTGGCACCAAGACGATCGATGATGGTCTCAATGGTACGTTCGTAGGAAGCGCCAACACGGTCCATTTTGTTGACGAAACAGATGCGAGGAACTCCATAACGGTCAGCCTGACGCCAGACGGTCTCGGACTGCGGCTCCACGCCTTGTACAGCATCGAACACAACAACGCCCCCATCCAACACACGGAGGGAACGTTGAACTTCGGCGGTAAAGTCAATGTGACCCGGGGTATCGATAATATTGACCTGATAGCCCTTCCACTCGGCTGAGACGGCGGCGGATACAATGGTGATACCGCGCTCCCTTTCCTGGACCATCCAGTCAGTCACAGTATTTCCATCATCAACCGAGCCTATCCGGTGGGTTAAACCGGTATAGAACATGATCCGCTCGGTTGTCGTCGTTTTCCCGGCGTCAATGTGGGCAATAATGCCGATATTCCTATATTTTTCGAGCGGATGTACACGTGCCATTTCTATCTACTACCTGTTCCTTCATCTAAAGATAATTAAATTCGATAATGGGAGAAGGCGCGGTTCGCCTCTGCCATCTTGTGGGTTTCATCGCGTTTGCGGATCGCAGACCCGGTCTCATTGGAAGCGTCAATCAACTCTGAAGCGAGCTTGTCGGGGAAGGATTTACCAGAGCGCTCGCGGGCGGAACTTAGAATCCAACGAATCGCCAGAGTCGTGCGGCGGTCTGCAGAAACTTCCATTGGTACCTGATAGGTAGCGCCACCTACGCGGCGTGGGCGGACTTCCATGACGGGGCCCACATTCTTAAGCGCCGAATCGAATACTTCCATTGGATTCTTTTCGGTGCGTTCCTTGATAAGGTCCATGGCGTCATAAACCAAACCGGCTGCAACACTTTTCTTGCCGCGCTTCAACACATGCTGAATGACGATCTGAAGGTTGACGCTGTTAAAACGGATATCGGGAAGAAGTTCCCGCTGTTCGGGTTTTGCTCTACGCATGATTGAATTACTCCATCTAGGTTACTTGGGGCGCTTCGCCCCGTATTTGGAGCGACCTTGCTTCCGATTCGCGACACCAGTGGTATCCAGGGTACCGCGCACGATGTGATACCTTACACCGGGGAGGTCCTTGACACGTCCACCACGGACAAGAACAACCGAGTGCTCCTGCAATTGATGCCCTTCACCAGGGATATAGGCGGTCACTTCGATGCCATTGCTTAAACGAACACGGGCAATCTTGCGAAGCGCTGAATTCGGCTTCTTGGGAGTCATCGTTCGCACAACGGTGCAGACGCCACGCTTTTGAGGCGCACCCTTATCTTGGCGGAAGCGGCGCTGCTTGTAGCTGTTCAAAGTGAACTGCAGAGCTGGCGCTTTGCTCTTCGATTTCTTGTCTTTGCGGCCCTTGCGGACCATTTGATTTACTGTCGGCACGATCAGCCTCCGATTTCCATTCTTCTAATCGACTATTTATATTTGTTTTTTCGCAATAAATGAGACCATCAACAACGATCCCTGATGGCCTCATTTGTAGCTGCCAGTTATTTTCGGGGCGGGAGAGACTGCCGCACCCTTTTCCTTGACAAAGGCATGGCATTTTATCATGCCATTTTTGCCGCGTCAATGGAAATTGACTACTTTTTTCTGGATTGCCCCTCACCCAGGCTGAGCAATCCAGTGTCATGTTTCGGGGGATGTGTCTTTTCTTCATCCTTGCCAAATTTGACCACATCACCGCTCTCGTTGATCGCCTCGACTGCCAACCCAAGCGATTGCAGTTCTTTCACAAGTACGCGGAAGGATGCCGGGATACTCGGCTCTTCGATAGGCTCGCCCTTTACAATGGCTTCATATGTATTGACGCGACCCTGGACATCATCGGATTTTACGGTCAGCATTTCCTGCAAGGTATGGGCAGCACCATAAGCTTCGAGCGCCCATACTTCCATTTCACCGAAGCGCTGTCCACCGAATTGAGCCTTACCGCCGAGCGGTTGCTGAGTGACGAGGCTGTAGGGACCCGTCGAGCGAGCATGTACTTTATCCTCGACCAAGTGATGCAATTTCAGGATTGTCATTACCCCGACCGTCACAGGTTGGTCATAAGGTAAGCCGGTTTTGCCGTCACGCAAGGTTTGTTTACCGAGGATCGGCAACGGGATTCCGCGTTCTTTCGCATGTTCCTGAGCGGTTTCGAAGACCTTATCTTCTGCAACGCGGCGGGTGACTCCATTGACCTCAAGCCACAAACGCAGGCACGCTACGATCGCCATATCATCCAATTTGGGATCGCGAATCGCAATTTTGCGATCCTCGAGAAGGATCTCGTCGGGGTTCTCGTAGCCCTTCTCTCGCAACCACTCACGGGCAGTGGCGCGATGTGCATACGCCGGGTCGTTCAAACTATAGATATCATATCGGCGTTTATCCAACCAATCTTCGAGATAGAGGCGGCGCACCTCATCGTCATCTTCAATGGTATTTGGGTCGTATTCCTGTTCCTTGATCCATTCCCAAGCGCGGATCCCGGCTTCCTTCCAAGCCTGATCCACAATCCAGGCACGGGCCAGTTCGGCTTCGATCTGTTCCTCGCTCGCACCATCGAAGACCGGGGTGAGAGCACGATACCCAAGCCGTTTTGCGGCCCAGCCAAGATGGACCTCAAGCACCTGACCGATATTCATACGACCAGGCACACCAAGAGGGTTGAGAATGATATCGACAGGCGTGCCATCTTCAAGGAAGGGCATATCTTCAACGGGCACGACTTTTGACACAACACCTTTGTTGCCATGGCGACCCGCCATCTTATCGCCAGCCGTGATTTTACGCCGCTGCGCCACAGAAACCCGAACCATCATATCCACGCCAGCAGCGAGGTCGGAATTTTCTTCACGCGTGAAGACCTTTACATCCACGACTTTACCGCGCTCGCCGTGCGGCATGCGCAGGGAGGTGTCTTTTACATCGCGGGATTTTTCACCGAAGATGGCACGCAGTAAACGCTCTTCGGGCGTAAGCTCTTTTTCACCCTTCGGTGTAATCTTGCCTACAAGAATATCGTTAGGCCCGACCTCTGCGCCTATGCGGATGATGCCATTCTCGTCCAGGTCTTTGATCGCATCATCACCCACATTCGGGATATCGCGAGTGATCTCTTCGGGGCCAAGTTTTGTATCGCGGGCTTCGACCTCATATTTCTCGATATGAACAGAAGTAAAGCGGTCTTCCTGAACAAGGCGCTCGGAAAGCAAAATGGCATCTTCGAAATTGCCCCCCTCCCATGAAAGGAAAGCAATAACGACATTCTGCCCTAATGCAAGATGCCCATTATCAGTGGAGGAAGAATCGGCGATGATGTCGCCAGCCTTGATAAGCTGTCCCTTTACAACCGATGGCCGCTGATCGATGCAGGTGCTTTGATTGGAGCGTTGATACTTGCGAAGTTGATAGACGCGGTTACCGCTTCTTTTTTCTTTGACGGTGATGGTGGACCCGGTCACAGAGACAACCTCTCCATCCGCTTCAGCCACTACGACCTGACCTGAGTCCAGAGCCGCGAATTTTTCCATCCCGGTAGAGATGAGCGGGATTTCGGGGCGAACCAGCGGTACCGCTTGCGCCATCATGTTCGAACCCATGAGGGCGCGGTTCGCGTCGTCGTGCTCAAGGAAAGGAATCAACGCCGCGCTAATACCGACCACCTGATGAGGAGCCACATCCATGAAATCAACGCTTTCGGCGTTGGAAAATAAAAAGCCTGAGTGGTACCGGCAGGAAATGCGCTCGCGTGAGAATTCCTTTTTCTCTGTCAGGGTGGCATTTGCCTGGGCGATGGTAAATTTATCTTCAGCATCTGCCGAAAGATAAACAACATCATCCGAGACAAATGGAATGATTGCGATCTCGGAGCTCAGACGCGAGAGACGCTTCGCTGTCTTGGCATCGACCTCAGTGCCTGCTTCAAAAAGAAGCTCTTCGGATTTCGGATCGTAAACAGCCTCGCGCAAGGTGCGGCCTTCCAGCAATTCGCTATCAGCAGGCAACGCTCGGTACACTTTGCGATATGGCGTTTCGATAAATCCGTATTCGTTCACCCTGGCAAAAGAAGCAAGTCGACCGATCAAACCGATATTCGGACCTTCGGGTGTTTCGATCGGGCAAATACGCCCATAGTGAGAGTGATGCACATCACGAACGTCAAAGCCAGCACGCTCACGACGGAGACCACCCGGGCCCAACGCAGAAAGTGTCCGCTTGTGGCGCAACTCAGCCAACGGATTGGTCTGGTCCATGAATTGGGAAAGCTGCGAAGAACCGAAAAACTCACGCAACGCCGCCACCACCGGGCGGATATTGACAAGTGTCACCGGTGACAACTGTTCCTGGTCACGAATGGACATACGTTCCTTGATGACGCGCTCCATGCGACGCAGGCCAATACGAAGTTTGTTCTGGATCAATTCTCCCACCGTCTTGACGCGGCGATTGCCGAGGTGGTCGATATCATCGGAACGCTCAGCACCGTTATTGATCTGGATCATGCGGCGAAGGAGTCGCAGAATATCGCTCTTCGTCACTGTGCGATGAGGAATCGGGATGTTCAGGTCAAGTTTCTGGTTGAGCTTGTAACGACCCACCCGCTCAAGATCGTAATGACGCTGATCGAACAACTGCTCTTCAAGGAACTGTCTGGCATTGTCCAATGTTGCCGGGTCACCTGGCCTCATTTTCTTGAAAAACTCGATGAGTGCAGCCTCGGCAATGGTGTGGTTGGTCAAATCCCAATCCGGCTCCTGCTTGATGGTGGAAGCGATGAAAAGGCGATCGGGATTATTATCAACATCTTTGAATAGGGAGAGGATTTCCTCGTCGGTTCCATGCTTGATCGGAGAATCCTTGATTCCATCACTAACCGCAGCAAGAGCGCGCAGGAACACTGTGATGGGCACGGTGCGTTTGCGGTTGAATTTCAGGATGATGTAATCGGATTTGCGGGTCTCGAATTCCATCCACGCACCGCGGTCAGGAATCAGCTTTGCCATGGAGAGCAAACGTCCAGTAGCGCGATCTGCAGGGGCTTCAAAGTAAACACCTGGAGAACGGATCAACTGTGAAACGACTACACGTTCCGTTCCGTTGACAATGAAAGTACCCTTATCAGTCATTTCGGGGAAGTCGCCGAGGAAGATATCCTGTTTGATCGGCTCGGGAACATCATTGCCTGCGAGCAACACAGAGACATACAACGGGCTTGCATAAGTAAGGTCGCGTTCCACACACTCTTCAATGGTGTGTTTCGGCTCGCCAAACCAATATTTCAATCCCCATTGGTGGGATTCCGGACTACGACTCGGGAAGAATAACTTCATTCCCTTGTTATAAGACTCGATCGGGGATATCTCGTGGAAGAGATCTCCCAAACCCTCCTTCTTTAGCCGTTCGAATGAATCAAGTTGTACTTCGATTAGATTGGGTAGGTCAAGGCTGACGGGGATACGCGCGTAACTCTTTTGAGGCAACGAAGCCATTCTTTTCTCCTGCTGGGGTGAATGACGTATATAAACAACGATAACTGTCCGAGGGACAGCAACAAGACATTATAGCGAAACCGACAGCAAAAGTCAAGAAATTTTCAAAACTCTTTAGATAACAATTGCTGGCCCATGCATTTCTTGACAATCCCATTAAGTGCGTGTAAAATCACGACCGCTTAACAATAGAATATGGTTTGGCCGAGATAGCTCAGTTGGTAGAGCACGCGACTGAAAATCGCGGTGTCCCCAGTTCGATCCTGGGTCTCGGCACTCTCGACCAAAC
>CAZYLM010000136.1:0-7621 GCA_964648645.1 uncultured Anaerolinea sp. | reverse complement strand
GATGGGCACGACGACCAGAAGAATCCAGATCAGGATGTCGATGATGACCTGATAGGCATCGACCAGTGTTCCCCAGGCACTACCGACTGTTTCACCGGGCTTCCACGGATCTTTGGGCATCGGTGTCGGGCTTGGGGTCGGTGTCGGTGTCGGCGGGACGTAATCCGGAAGTTTCGGCTCGAGGTTGACCGTGATGGTCGAAAACGACGACCGGTCTTGCAGGTAATTGATGCGTCCCTTGATCTCCTCGATCTGACGTTCGATTTCGGAAAGTTGCTGATTGATGAGCAGCGCTTCTTCCACGGTCTTTGCCTGGTCAAGGAAGGACTTGATGCGTTCGCGAGTCGCTTCGAGGTTGACGAGCTGGGATTGCAGGTCCACGTACTGGTCGGTCACATCCTCACCTGAGGCGGTTTCATCCAGAACTTCCAGGGAGAGGTCGCGCAGACGGTTGAGGGCGCGTTCAAATGACTGAACAGGGACACCCATTGTGATGGTCGCGTATTTGTAATTCTTTCCGTCTATGTGAGGTTGGTTCCATACCCGCGAGCTGATGATGTATCCGCCCGAGTCGCCGACCACCTGGGTGACGCGGGAGATGGCTACATCAGTATCTTCTACTAACAGGCGCATATCAGCGTTCTTAATGATGAGGTGGGTGGTGGCGGGGATGTCATTTTCAACCCCTGTTTCGTATACCGACCCTTCCTTCAGGGCAGATTCGGAGTCTGCTGCAGCCCCTTGCCCTGGCTCAATAATCTCCGCAGGCGGTGCTTCTGTGGCGGCGGGAGCACCTTCGGCATAGAACTCATCCTCGGGTGCGGCTGCGCCTCCACCGCAGGCGTTCAGAACCAGCATTCCTGAGAACAGGAACGCCAGCAGCAATGTAATGCGTGATTTCATGTTTTCCTCCAATTGGAATATGGGTTTGGACTTTCGGCGTTGTCCAAATGACGAGCGTTGTGTGGAAATTGTTCCTAGGTCATGAGTTTCCTCCTTCCAATAGAAAAGTCCGCACAGATTCGGCGTCTCTGCGCGGACCAGTGTCCACTTCATCTTACGGAGGATGAACCGTTATTTCAATAACACTGAAGTATGGATTTTTCCTGCTCGTTCATGTCTGGCAGAAAGGGTCACCTTCGTCCCTTTTTTCGCTTTGACCATCCATTCGATCTTGAGCCGGTCGGATGTGCCATAGCCTGGCTCGAAGACAAAGGATGCGGGGAGTTGATCCCTGCCTGCCAGTTCACCGGCTTCTTCGCGCTCTTTTCCGCTGAGCAGTTTTGCACTTTTGGGAAGTTTGATCTCTACCAGCACGCCGCGTGAGACTTTACGCTCCAATGCCTTCTTTGAGACGTAGGTTGGCAGCCAGCCGCGGTTTTCCACAACGAGGCGTATATTGTAGGTCTCCGCCCCCAGCGGGGTGATGGTCACACCTCGCAGACCAAGCTCGGGCGCGATAAGAGCGTGCCAGACGATCCACTCGGGGAAGCGGCTGATCTCCCTTTCCAAAAATTCCGGCGGGATGTTCGCCCACATATGCAGGAAATCCCAACCGCCCAGCTCCAGTTTGCCAAGTTGTGGGTGGTCGAACTCGTACCAATCCACATAGCCTTTGCCGTCCAAAACGGTGTCGTTCCAGCGCAGGATCTTGACGTCATCTTCCACAGGATGCTCGCGGTACCAGTCAATGTACTTGGCATTTTCGATGCCTGCCTCTTTGACCGGATTCCAAAATTCGACCGTCCATGCATAGATGCCGCGGTGCTCATAAGACCACTCATCGAATGCGCCCGTGGTGACTTGCTTTGGATGATACCGGAACTCATGGAACATGGAGATATCCGGGTAGCCGGTGATCTCCCGTCCCTTTGCACCGATCTTTTGAAGTGTCCAAATATCTTCGGGGATCTGTTCATCATCAGGCTTTTCTGCCATGCCGCGCAGCAGCACGCCGCTGAAGGTGTGATATGAAACAGTGCCGGTGATGTTGCGATTCTCAAAGATGAAGCGCACGAGGTTAAGCGCCTCCGGCTCACTGGTGGGGAAGTCGCCTGCTCCATACTGTTCCGACTCAGTGCGCCAGTTCGCCGGAAAGTTTCGGTTCAAATCCAGTCCTTCTCTGGGCGGGTTAACCTTGATCGTGACGCCGTCGTAGTTCGTCATGAACCCCTCGGTGAGAACGCGGTAGTACTCGCCGCCGATTTCCACCGGGTCGCGCCGGATCATCAAGCGCGGATGGTCGGGATGCACTTTCCACGCGCCGTTCGGGTCTTTGATGCGCATCTGCAAAATGCGTCCGTCGCCGTCCACATCTTCACTTGCATCCAAACCTTCGATGGCAGCTTCGACATAGGGGTAGGGGCGGGTGCTGGAGCGGATCTCCTTGGGGCGGTCTGCCAGCGCCCATTCGGCGCCGTCGGGGTTGACGCGCGGCACAATATAAAATGCGCGGGTATCGAGCGCCCGCGTGACAGTTTCATCCTTTTTATAACCTGTTGCCAAAGAGTGGATAAGATACAGCGCGGCGGTTGATCCCGTCACCTCGGAGGCGTGCAAGTTTGCATCCACCCAGAGAGCGGGCTTCTCCGCATCACTCCCAGACTTGAAATTGGTCATTCGCAACAGCCAGACATCCCTGCCCTCATGGCTTTTCCCGATCGACTCCAGGCGGATGAGGTTCGGGTATTCCTTCGCATACGCCCTCAGGATACGGGTCATTTCGTCGTAACGGTAAAAGCGGTCAAATTTTACGTTCGGCATATCTGCTCCTTTACTCATTCCTCATGGATCACTACATTCTCCACCCAACCTTCTTTATACGCTTTGACGGTCAACTCCGCCAGCCCGCGGGGGACAACATTTTTTTCCAACAATTCGCCCAAGGGGATCCAGACCGGATTGTAAGTACCGTTCTCCCCCTCCGCTTCGGTGAACTCCTCACCTGTCCCAGTCCCATATTCGCCATCCACCCAACGGACAAGAAAGTAGACCTGGTCACGCTTCCCTTTTCTCAAGACAGTGGCGGCTTTTTGTACAACTTCAACCTTGATCCCCAATTCTTCCATCGCCTCACGGACCGCGGTTTGTTCGTCTGTTTCGCCTTCATCCACGCCACCGCCGGGGAAAGCGAAATAATGCCGACCCTGCCGGTGGCGTTCCATCAGTGCGAGTTTTCCCTCATGGATCAAGATGATTCCTGCGCGTTTGCGCATACGAGAACCCTCCTTTTATTTTGTTTGGGATGCGATTCACACCGCATTCAAAATGGCGCGGGTCTGCGTCACATCCTCGTGGATCTGTTCGATCAATGCTTCGACGGTTGTGTAGCGGATTTCATCCCGTAAACGCTTTACGAATTCGAGGGTCAATGTCTCGCCGTAAATGTCGCGGTCGAAATCCATCAGGTAGGCTTCAAGGCTCGGGATTTTTCGTTCGGGCGTAAAGGTCGGGTTTAACCCGATATTGGTTGCCGCCATAAAACGGTCATTCCCAAGCCGCGCCCAACAAGCATAGATCCCATTCGGAGGGATCGCCTTCTGTTTCGGATAATCTATATTTGCGGTGGGGAAATTGATCTTCTTGCCGCGCCCCTCCCCGTGGATGACCTCTCCGCCCAAGGAATAGGAATACCCCAATAATTTTGCCGCTTCCCCCATGTTTCCTGTGGATACCAGTTTGCGGATCTCGGTGGATGAGATCACGCCGCTTTCGTCGCCAAGGGCTGCCACCACTTCGACGGTGTATCCCAACTCTGAACCGATCTCGGCCAGGCGCGGGGCGTTGCCTTCGCGTGCTTTACCGAGGGCAAAATCATATCCGATGAGCAGATGGCGAAGTCCGAGATGCGTTTTCAGACGGGACATATACTCATGGGCAGATAAAGCCGCAAGGTCCGGGGTGAATCGCTGGGTAATGACATCGTCCACGCCTAGGGAAGAAAGCAAATCCACCCGTTCCTGGGGTGTGGTCAGGCAACGGATCTGCTTGCCGGTCAGGACTGTGGCGGGGTGGGGTTCGAACGTCAGAACGACAGCGGGAGAATCCTTGGCATGCGCATCTTTCACGAGTTTTTGAATGATCTCGCGATGACCGCGGTGAACCCCGTCGAACACGCCGACGGTGAGGAAGGAATTTTTGAGAGAAACTTCTTCGAGTGAACTGTAATGGGGCATAAGAAAAATGCCGCCTTCGACGGCGGCTGTATTTTATCATTCTGTCATGTAAATGCTCTCCTGTGGGCCAACCCACAGGAGAGCAAAACATTAATCAGACGTGAAGAAGACCTTCTTTGGCTGCCATTCCTTCGAGCCGTCTTCGGGATTTTCCATCTGCACCATCAGGGCGACCAGCTCGCCTTGTGTGCTCACACCGCGGACTTTTTCTTGGCTCATATCGGCCGGTTTGGCTTTAACCCGATGACCGTGGCGCACAGCTTCGACTTCATCAGGGCTGAGTTCCACAGCGTACCAATCGCCGAGCGCTTCGGCGGCGGGGATCAGGTATTGATACCAGTTGCCCGCGGTGAAGGCTTCCTGTAATTTTCTCAGCGGCACGGCATCGCGCAGGGTGAACTTTCCGCTCTTGGTCCGTCGCAGACCAACGAGATAAGCGCCGCACTCCAATTTTTTACCGAGGTCGTTTGCCAGCGAGCGGACGTATGTGCCCGATGAGCAATGCACATCGATGACGACTTCGGGCGGGGTCCATTCGAGTACCTCTAAATGATGGACGGTGATGGTGCGCGGTTCGAGTTCTACATCTTCGCCTTTGCGCGCCATTTCGTACGCTTTACGTCCCTGGACTTTTACTGCGGAGTAGGGAGGCGGCGTTTGTTCGATCTCACCGACGAAGGTCTTGAGAGCTTCTTCGAACTCAGCTTCGGTCACTTTCGCCGGGTCTTTGGTGGGTGTGAATTTCCCTTCGGCATCGTAGGTATCGGTCGTGCCTCCCAAACGGATGATGGCTTGATAGCGTTTATCCGATGCCGATACATACTCGCTAAGACGGACCGCCGGACCAACCAAAATCACCAGCACGCCAGAAGCGCGCGGGTCGAGCGTTCCGGTATGACCGGCACGGCGCAGACCGGTTCCATTACGAATTGCTTGCACAACATCGTGCGAAGTCATGCCAACAGGTTTATCGATCACGAGCGCACCAGAAATAGCGTTCTTTACATCCTGACTGTTCATTTGGATTCCTCCTAAAAATATCCTTTTCCTTGTCTAATTATGACACAATTAGCATATTTTACAATATCAAAATCTGGCCCAATCGTACTACTACTCGATTGGAAATTATTTACAGTTTCAAAAATTCGTTTGTTTTTGCAAGAGCTTCTTTTTGGATATCCACTAACTTTCCTTCGATATCCGCGCCGGCGGCGGCGGCGTGACCTCCACCATTAAAATGCTTGGCAATTGGAGAAACATCGATCCCTGGTTGCAGGGCTCTCCATGAGATTTTTACGTGGTTATTGGTTTGCTCGACGAAGACCATCCCAACCTTGTTGCCATCAATGGCTGAGATCATATTGATAAGGTCGGCATCATCGTTCCCTCCATATCCAGCGGATTTTCGGTCATTCAAGGTGAGCGTCCCCCAGACGATCCCATTTTTACTCTCGAGGCTTGAAAGACCAGCACCCCAATACTTTGCAGCTGGGAAGGATTTTCTTACCAGCGATTGCATGTAGATCTCGGGCAGGTCCACGCCTGCTTCCATCAAGACTGCCGATTGACGCAAAGCTTCCGGAGTCACGTTAGAGGTGCGAAATCCGAGCGTATCGGTGATGATACCTGTCAGCAGGGCTGCGGCGACAGGTTTACTGATCGTCAACCCCCATTCGGGCAGGTGGTTGGTGAGGATCGCCGCTGTGGCGACCTCCTCTGCTTCGATGAGATTCAATTTTCCGAAATTCTCATTGGTTTTATGGTGGTCGATGTTGATATCAGGCTGACCAAAATTTTCGAATACCTTCCCTGTGCGTTTGAAATCGGCGCAATCGACGGTGATAAAGGTGTCATGCCCGCTTGTGGGCTCTTTTTTGACCTGGCTGCTTCCTTCAAGGAACTTGAACGAGGAGGGAACGCCGTCTGCAAGGATCATTTCGACGGTCTTCCCTGCGGCCTGCAGTGCCATTCCGAGCGCCAGCAGAGAGCCGACAGCGTCTCCATCTGGACGTACGTGCGATGCGATCACCACCTTCTTTGCATCAGCAAGTCTTGTTTTTATCGCCCCTGATACTTGATTGTTCACAATAATTTCTCCATAATTCATTTGCCCGCACAGGCATTTATTTTTTGTCTCTTAACCCTGCCAGTAGCTTTTCGATGTGGTCAGCATTCTCTGGGGTGGGGTCCCAATGAAAGCGGAGGCGTGGAAAGCTCCTCAACTCGACACGAGCGGAAAGGGTCCGCCGCAGGAAGCCAGATGCTGATTCGAGGCCAGCCAGAACCTCGGTGGAGCGCGAGGTGCCTTCTACAGCAGAGACGTACACCTCCGCATAGGCAAGCTCCCGATCCACTTTCACACCGGTTACAAATATTTGTTTGAGGCGTGGATCATTGATTTCGTGTATCAACAGCTCTGAAATTTCCTGTTGAATACGGTCTTCGATCCGCTTGATTCTGATCCCAGATGGCATGGCTCTCCACCAATTACATATTATGCACCGATCCGCCGCGTGTGAAATAAGGGAAAACCCTTATTCCAATACATAGCAGACCAGCGTATCTCCGGGTTGAATATCCGAAAAATTCTTGAAGCCTACACCGCACTCATAACCCTGACGGATCTCTTTCACGTCGTCTTTTTCATGGCGCAGGGATGAAAGATCGCCTTCATAGACGATATCGGAGTTGCGGTAAAGGCGCACTTTCGCGCCGCGTTTCAATTCGCCGTCGATAACGCGGCAACCCGCCACACGCCCAAACTTGGATGCAGTGAATACCTGCAGAACGGTCGCTTTGCCGAGGGTTTTTTCCACGTAATCAGGCTCGAGCATACCTTTTAGAGCCTTTTCGATATCCTCGGTCATTCGGTAGATGATTTCATACAAGCGGATGTCCACGCCTTCTTTTTCAGCCATGCGGCGGGCGTCCACATCGGCTTGTACGTTGAAGCCGATCATGATCGCTTTCGACGCGGCGGCAAGCATGACATCATTGTTACCTATATTGCCGGTTTCAGCGTGCAGGATCTTCAGACCGATCTCACCCTGACCGAGCTTGTTAAGTTCTGTGATGATCGGGTCGAGTGAACCTTGAACATCTGCTTTGACAATGAGGTTGAGTTCTTTCGCCTCGCCAGCCTGTACCTTGCTAAACAAATCTTCAAGAGAGAGTTTCTTGCGCGATTGGGCTTGAGTCTTCAATACCTCGAGGCGCTCGCCGACAATGATGCGCGCTTCCTTTTCCGAGGGGACAACTTCGAAAAGGTCTCCAGCGGAGGGAACGTCGCTGAGCCCCATGACTGCCACCGGCGTGGACGGTCCCGCCTTCTTGACCGGCTTGCCCTTGTAGTCATTGATGGCGCGCAGTTTGCCGTGGGCGATTCCCGCCACGACCACGTCGCCGGATTCAAGGGTCCCGTTCTGGACGAGCAGGGTTGCCAGCAC
>CAZYLM010000135.1:0-7625 GCA_964648645.1 uncultured Anaerolinea sp. | reverse complement strand
CCGCGATTATACACGATTCGTATTGGGGCAATATTTCCTTTTCGTTTACAATTCAACGAATGCAGACGCATTCCCTCGCCCTCGTCACTGGTTCCGCCCGCCGACTTGGTAAAGCCTTTGCGTTACACCTTGCCCAGCTTGGATATTCCGTCGCGCTTCATCATCATGGTTCGGTAGACGAAGCAGATCGGACCGCCAGGGAAATCCGCGATCTCGGCGTAGACTGTTTGCCCATCCGCGCCGATCTGACCGTGCCGGATAAGATCGAATTCCTCTTTTCGATGGTCGATGAAATGAAAGCCCCGCTCAAGGTCGTCGTCAACTCGGCGGCAGTCATGGCGGCGGTGAGCCCCCGGGTGATGGAAGTCCGCGACTGGGATGCCGCCCTCGACCTCAATCTGCGCGCGCCTTTTTTGGTCACCCAACATGCCGCCAGGCGCATGACCGAAGGCGGGCTCATCGTCAACGTTTCCGATATCGGCGCGCATAAAGCCTGGAGCCGCTACCCATCCTATACGGTTAGCAAAGCCGGACTGGAGTCGCTTACCAGATTACTAGCTCGCTCACTTGCGCCGCAGATCCGCGTCAACGCCATTGCGCCCGGGCTTGTTCTACAATCGGAGGTGGTCACAGACGAAGAGTGGAACAAGCTCATAGAAAAACTTCCGCTGAAACGCGCCGCAGCATTGGACGAGATTGCATACACTCTCGAGTTTCTCATCAAGAACGAGTATATTACCGGTCAGACGATCATTGTAGATGGCGGTTATTCCCTGATATGAAAGTTAAGAGTAACAGGTATGTATTGATAACTTGTTACTTCTAACTCGTTTCTGATTTCAAACAATGGCTTACAAAAAAAACCTCCCCGACATTCTTATTTCCCTCTTGTTGCTGCTTTCCGTTTTTTATTATGGATTTAATTGCATCGACTTCAACATCCCGCCCTTCGAAGATGCTGCCATGCTCATGCGTTATTCCCAGCATCTTGCCGGTGGTCATGGTATCGTTTGGAATATCGGCGAAAAACCGGTCGATGGCGCCACCGATTTCCTTTTTATGGCCGCGGCAGCCGGGTTGATAAAACTTGGTCTTACTGTGGGGCAGTCTGTTCGCGGCATCGGCTTTGTGTCTCACCTGCTCACGGTCCTCATCGTCTACTGGGCAAACCGGCGCATCCACAACGGTAACATTCCTTTCTCGTTCTTAAGCGGACTTTATCTCGCCGTCGGGACAGGCCTCTCGTATGTGTCCGCATATTTCGGGACGCCTTTCTTTGCCCTTGCCGCCGCCTCCACCTGGACCCTGGGCTTGCTCCTGATGAAGGAACCGAATCCTGAGCGGAGGTCTGGTCGCAGCGAATCGAAGATGCAGACCGCAGTCGAAGGACCACACTGGTGGCTTTCCCTCCTCTTTGCATTAAGCGGACTCGTCACTGGGCTGATCCGCCCTGAGGGCGTCATCCTAGCACTGTTGATGCTGCTTGCGGTGGTCATCGGGCGCGGACTTAAAGGATCCATCTCGATTATCGTCATCTTTTGCGTTGCCTTTCTGACTCTCGGTGGCGGGTACTTTCTCTGGCGCTGGAATTATTTCGGCTACCCTCTCCCAAATCCGTTCTATAAAAAAGGTGAAGGCGGTTGGAACTGGTCCACCTTCAACAGTTCTCAGCTCAACATGTTGAGACTCTCCCTGCCGGTTGTCTTTGCATTCATCCTTGGCTTGCGGTCCAAAGATACCGGGCGCGAAGCGTTGATCTATGCCCTGCCCATTTTTGGTTTTGCCTCAGCCTTTGCCCTCGTCTCGGACGAAATGAACTACGGCGCGCGTTTTCAGTATGCAACCGTGCCGCTTGCTCTCCTTTCGTGGATTCCACTTGTGCGCGGAATCCGCTTTGAAGCGCTGTGGCAGTCTGATGTCCGCGAAAGAGCAGCGTATTATGTCGCCCTGATTGGTCTGGCATTCGGCATCGTCTATTACTCCTGGTTTCAGAATTGCTTCCTGGCACTTTACCAACAAACCTGTGACCGCCCTTATGAGCGCGATGGACGCCTGGAGATGGCGCAGATGCTGGCAGATTATCGCGACAAGGGCTATGTGATCGCGACCACTGAAGCTGGACTATTGCCTTATTATTCCGGTTGGACGGCTGTCGATACCTGGGGCTTGAACGACCAGTTCATTGCCCATAACGGTTCGATCACTGTGGATTATTTGGATAGGTACAAACCGCACATCATCATGTTCCATGATTATTACTCACCGCTTGTGCCGCCGAAGTTGACCGAAGCCAACCTTGCCCAGCGTTGGTTCAGCATGACCATTCTGTTGAAGACCTACGCCGAGGAGAACGGCTATACCCTTGCGGCGGTCTTCGGTGACAGCCCCTACGATACGCATTATTATTATGTGCGCCCAGATTTTGAAGACAGTAAAAGGCTGGTTGTGCAGATCTCTAAATTCAGAGATTACTTCTACCCGACCTCAGGTAAACGTTCGATCAATTACGCGGTCTTTGAAGGCAAGTAGACGATCATTCATCATCTGCGAATCGAATCACCTTATCCAAGGAGAACCTACCCATGTCCGAAACCACTGAACTTGCCGAGAAACTCAAATCCGAAGGCGAACGATTGGCAGACTTCTTTGCCGGGCTGACCGATGCACAGTGGAGTGCTGATGTGTATACCGAAGGAACGATATGGAGCGTCCGCAATGTACTTTCGCATTTTGTCACCTCCGAACGCGGGTTAGTCAAACTCTTCGAGCGCATCCGCACCACGGGTGAGGGCGCCGCAGAGGATTTCTCCATTGATCGCTACAATGCGGCACAACAAGAGAAAACCAAAGACCTTACGCCTGCTGAATTATTGGAGCAATACAGACGGACGCGTGCCGAGTCGGTAAAGTGGGTGAGCGGGTTAAAAGATGAGGAGCTCGAGATCAAAGGGCGTCACCCGTTTCTTGGTGAGACCATCATCCGCGAAATGGTTAAGATGTTATACCTGCATCATCAACTTCATTATCGGGATGTAAAAAGAGCAATGAAGTGATCAAAACACAAGGGCTTGATCTTTTGTTAAACCCCGCGTCTTTTCAGGTTTTATAAAATGAACATAACTCCCTTCAAACTTGAACGATATTTCGCCAAATACGAATTCAACACCGAGTTCCTGCTTTGTTCTTCGGACTGCGAGTCCATGTCCGTAGCGGATCTGCTTGCGCTTGAAGAAGGCGCGGCTGAGAGATTTCAAAACCATTGGCTTGGTTACACTGAATCTCAGGGTAGCCCGAGCCTGCGGAAAGAGATCGCTGGGATCTATGGCACGGCACAACCGGATGATGTACTGGTCTTTACCGGGGCAAATGAGGCGATCTACCTCTTTATGATGGCGGCGTTGAAAGAGAACGATCACGTTATTGTCCATACCCCGCATTATCAAGCCTTGAGCGAGGTGGCAAAAGGCATTGGGTGCATGGTGAGCCCATGGCGCGCCCGTGAAGAGGATGGTTGGGCTTTGGATTTGAATGACCTCCGCCATCTCATGCGCCCGTCCACCAAGGCGATCATCGTGAACCTGCCACACAACCCAACCGGGTACCTTATGCCCAGGGCGGATTTCGATGCATTGAATCAATTTGCGCAGGCAAACAAGCTGCTCTTGTTCTCGGATGAGGTGTATCGCGAATCTGAATTCGACCCCGCTGACCGCTTACCCGCTGCCGTGGATTACGGCGATCATGCCGTTTCACTCGGGGTTACATCCAAGACCTACGGCTTGGCAGGCTTGCGCATTGGCTGGGTTGCAACCAGGAACCGCGACCTTTTCAGCAGGATCGCATCTCTGAAGGATTACACGACCATCTGCAACTCTGCCCCCAGCGAATTCCTCGCCGAAGTTGCCATGCGTCACCGGGCACAGTTGGCGAATCGCAACCTCGAAATCATTAAGCACAACCTCACGATCGTCGACGACCTCTTCGAACGTCACTCAGCGCGGTTCACCTGGCATCGCCCTAAAGCCGGGTCCATGGGCTTTCCGAAACTCCTCAAAGGTGACGTTGAAGCTTTTTGCGATGATCTGGTCAAAAAGGCAGGTGTCCTTTTGCTCCCCGGCACGATGTACGACGAAACAAGCAACCACTTCCGCTTGGGCTTGGGACGCAAAAACCTTCTACAGGGAGTGGAACGGTTGGAAGAATACCTTGCTAAATCCGAAATCTAAAATCGAAAATTGTTAAAACTCACCCGCCCTCTCCATCTTCTCCTTGTCGCGTTGACCTACCTCCTCGGCGCTAGTATTCCCGCCTATTTGGGCAGACCGATTCAACTTGTGACGTTTGTGCTTGGTTTTGCGATTGTTGTACTTGCTCAAATCAGCATGTCGTATTTGCGTGAAGTATTTCGTCCGCATAATGAACCGCTTGTAGAAGGCGAAACCCCGCAGAAAAAAGAAACCTTCCGCAACAATCTGCTCTTTCTATCAGTTGGAATGCTCGGTACGATGGCGGTCATAACCTTTCTTGTTTACCTAAATTTCACCCTTACACTTTCCTCTTTTCTCTACCTTATTTTCTCTTTTGTCCTGGTCCTCATTTATTCCATCCCGCCTTTCCATCTTGTCAACCGCGGGTTCGGCGAGCTCATCCTTGCGGTTCACATTGCCTATGTTGTCCCATCCATCGCTTTTTTACTGCAAGCGGGTGAGAATTCCCGAATACTGACCACCTTGTTGCTGCCACTTACCACGCTTGCCCTGGCTTATTTTTTGATCATTAACTTCACAACCTTTCCTGAAGATCAAAAATATGACCGTGGGACACTTCTTCGGCGGCTTAATTGGGAGCGGGCCGTCCCTTTGCATCATAGCTTGATCGCTTTTGCTTATCTTATGTTCACCCTGATGCCATTTTTCGGCTTCGCATTCAAACTGGTTGCACCCGCTTTTCTCACTCTCCCCTTCGCCATCTTTCAAGTCATCCAGCTCCGTGCCATCGCCAACGGTGCCCCGCCCAACTGGAGGCTGCTCACGTCCACGGCGTTGGCGGTTTTTGGCTTGACCACATATTTCCTGACCCTTACATTCTGGCTGCGTTGATCAGGTTACATTTCTATTTGCCTCCCCAACTTTTTCTCGATCGCTTTTTGATAGACCAGGTTTGCGGCAACGAGGTCTTCCATGGCGTGACCCATGGATTTATAAACCGTCGCCTCGTTATTGGACATTCTGCCGGGTTTTGATTTCAGGAGCATTTCTCCCAGCTCTGTCCCGAAGTCTGCGGGTAGACCTTGTAACTCAGCACTGCCGGATGGGGGAGGTTCGAAGGCTCGTTTGGATTCCACGAAGAGATGACTCGCTTCGATCACATCACGCGGCAATTCGCCGCCGGGCGGGCGGTATCCCACCGAGGTGATGCGAACGCCCTCTTTGAGCCACTCTTTTTTGATGACGGGTTCGGGCGATGAAGTGCAAAGGCAGACAATATCAGCGTTAGAAACGGCTTGATGAATGGAATCCGCTGCGAGGGCATTTGAGGCGTGGGAAGCTAAGGTCGAGACGGCGGGATGATTTCTCGAAGCGATCCAAACCCTGTCGATGCCAGCCAGAGTCCCGATCATCCTTAAGTGTGATTCAGCCTGTACTCCTGTGCCAATAATGGCAACGGTCTTTGAATCATTGCGGGCAAGGTGTTGAATGGAAAGCAGCGAACCAGCTGCGGTGCGCATGGCGGTGATGTGTTCGCCGTCCATCAGGGCGATTGGCGCGCCGGTTTCGGAGTTGAAGAGGGTGATAACAGCTTGATGTGAAGGGATGCTTTCGTGAAAGATGCTGACGAGTTTGACCGAGAATGGCTTGCCGGGCATGAAGGCGTACATGCCAAGAAGGACACCTTTTGGCGCACCGACCTGGTTGCGGGCTGGCACTTCGAGTTGACCGGCACTAAGTGCCTTGAAGCCTTCCTCCAGTACAGGGATGAGTTCGCGGGGATCAAGCAATTCTTCGACTTCTTTACGGGAAAGGATGAGCATGGGAGTTCCTTTGCTTATTCTTTTGGTTTTTCTTTCAAAAGCAGTGCGCCCTGCCAAACGCCGATGATCATACCTAGTAATATTACCAACCCCTCGGCCGCTGGAAATAAATAAACAAAAAGAGAGACGGCTCCAGCTGCAAAATACAAAAGAGTGAGCAAGCGTGGTGACTGTTGCGATTGCCAACTTGCAGCGCCGATCAGGACTTGGCTCCACCCGAGGAAGTGCCAGCCGACGGAGGTTAAGCCTGTTACCAACGTAGTCCACACGACAAGGACAGGGATGGAGTCTTGTAAGTTCAATTCAGGGTGAAGGACGTGATATTGACGGTTGGCTGAACGAATAAAGGCAACTGCCAGCATTGCACCAGCGGAGAGGAAGGCTGACATCAATGCCAAAGACATGCGGTGACGCGCGTGGCTGCCAAGTTTTTCCTTAAGTACGAAAACCAACACGACCAGGCTTGCCGACCAAACGGGTCCGTAAAGGAAGTCGGCAAGATGATAGGCAAGGGGTCCGAGGGCTGTTTGTAAGTCACCGACGAGATAGATCAGCCCTGGAACAACAAATGTGATTGCCAGAAAAAAAGCTGCCAACCCGCCCCATGTTTGTATTTTTTTGTCTATCATTGGCGAGCTTCTCCACTTTCCGTCATCCGGTTACCAAATGTCCCCAACTGTAAATCCATTCGGGTAGGGGTCGCCCGGGTCAACTACGAATTGATTGACACCTGTGATCCAGGCAGTGCCACCGATGGTGGGGACTACGGCTTTGTAAGGACCAATTTGTGTCTCTTCGACGAGTCGCCCGGTGAATAGGGTGCCGAGAATTCCTTCGTGAATGAAATCTTGATTCAAGCCGAGCTGACCGCGTGCGTAAAGGGTAGCCATCTTTGCGCAGGTGCCTGTGCCGCAGGGCGACCGGTCGATCACGCCTGTCCAGGTGGAGGGTTTGTTCCAATCGATCTTGCCGGTTGAAACGGTAACAACATTTTTACGGTGCGCTTGCGGATTCACTGGCGGCGCGGAAAGCTGACCGATGGTGGGACCGGTGATCTCGGGGTTATCGGGATGCACAACCGGGTATTGCTCTGCTGTGGCAGACTTGACCATTTCGGTGATGCGTGTGATGTCTTTGCCTTCATCAGGAGTGAGTTGCAAGCCGAATTGCGATGCGTTTGCGATCGCGTAGAACATGCCGCCCCAAGCCACGTCCACTTTAACGGTGCCCAACGTTGGGACCTCCACGTTGAGGTCGAGATGCACTGCAAACGCAGGGACATTCTTGAACGTGACCTGCGTGACTTTGCCCTCCCTGCACTCCGCGCGAATTCCGACCAGCCCGGCGGGCGCTTCGAGCATGAACTCAGTGACAGGTTCTTGCATGGGAATCATGCCAGTTTCAAGCAGGGTCGTTGCAACGCAGATCGTATTCGTGCCAGACATCGGCGGATACTCAGTCTGCTCCATGATGATAAAGCCCGCTGCGGCGTCTGGATGAGTGGGCGGCATGATGATGTTGCAGCACAGAGCCGGGTACCCGCGTGGTTCACGCAGCATGCGCAGACGCAGGGCATCGAGATTTTTTTCCATAT